>CAYTDJ010000001.1:0-21348 GCA_964436265.1 uncultured Chloracidobacterium sp.
AAATTCGCAGAAACTTCCGCCGCGTGTCGGCTAAATGCTAGATGAAAACATCAAGCGGCAGGCGGACGGCTGGGACCGTTTGCCGGGGCAGGATAAGAATGGGACGGTCGGGGCAGAGACTGGCCCAAAACCCCTCCGAGATCGCCCGAAAAAGAACCGGATTTTGCCGTTTTTGGTCCGAAAAGTGTTCCTCAGGGAACGGTATCAGCGGTATTAGAGGTCCGGAAATACCGTCTTTCGGAACGGTAAGATCGGCTTTGTGGTCCGGAAATACTGCATTTTAAAATGGGAGAAAACGGTTTCCGTGCGCGGCCGCTCCTTTTTCTCACATATTTCACAGATCGGCCTCGTCTCTTGTCTCTGGTCACTCGTCACTCATCACTTATCCATTGTTTGCGATTCACCCGCCGCAGTTCTATCATTAAATTATTGAATATCGGAGGGTTTTGATGGCATCAAGCGGCGTGGACATTGCTCCCGCAGAGGGAAAATTGGGCATTTTGCTCGTCGGTCTGGGCGCGGTTTCGACGACGCTGGTCGCTGGTGTCGAGGCGATAAAACGCGGCATTTCAAAGCCGATCGGCAGCCTTACGCAGATGGGCACGATCCGTTTGGGCAAACGGACCGACGCCAGAGTCCCGAAAATAAAGGACTTTGTGCCGCTCGCCTCGCTTGACGACATCGTTTTCGGAGCGTGGGATATTTTCAGCGATAACGCCTTTGAAGCTGCGATGAATGCCGGCGTCCTCGAAAAGGACTTGCTGAATCAGGTCTCTGAACAGCTCGCCAGCCTCAAACCGATGTCCGCAGTCTTCGAACAAAACTACGTTAAGCGGCTCCACGGCGAAAATATCAAGACCGGCAAGACGAAAATGGAGCTTGCCGAGCAACTAATTGAAGACATCGCAAGGTTTAAGTCCGAAAACGGCTGCGACCGTCTCGTCATGGTCTGGGCCGCCTCGACCGAGATCTTCCTCGAGGAAACGGACGTACATCGTTCGATCGAAGCCTTTGAAAAAGGACTTTACGACAACGATCCGGCGATCGCGCCGTCGATGATCTACGCCTACGCGGCGATCAAGTCAGGCGTGCCCTTTGCCAATGGCGCACCGAATCTGACAGCGGATATCCCTGCGTTGACCAGGCTTGCGGAGTCCAACCGTGTGCCGATCTGCGGAAAGGACTTCAAAACAGGCCAGACGCTGATGAAGACGATCCTCGCGCCCGGCCTGAAATCGCGTATGCTCGGCCTCGAGGGCTGGTATTCGACCAACATCCTCGGCAACCGCGACGGGGAAGTGCTCGACGACCCGGAAAACTTTAAGACCAAAGAAGAATCAAAGCTTTCCGTCCTCGAACACATCCTCCAGCCTGACGTCTATCCCGACCTCTATGACGGCTTCTCTCACGTCGTCCGTATTAACTACTATCCTCCGAGAGGCGATAATAAAGAAGGATGGGACGCGATCGATCTTTTTGGGTGGCTCGGTTACAAAATGCAGATCAAGATCGATTTTCTTTGCCGCGATTCGATCTTGGCTGCGCCATTGGCGCTGGACCTTGCTTTGTTCATGGACCTAGCTCAGCGGGCAGGAATGAAGGGCGTTCAGGAATGGCTGTCCTTCTATTTCAAGGCTCCCCAGACGGCACCGGGGCTATATCCCGAGCACGATATCTTTATTCAGCTAATGAAGCTGAAAAACACTTTACGGCACATGAAGGGCGAGGACCTCATAACGCATCTCGGCCTCGAATATTACGATTGACCGTTAGGCAATTTCCCACCTCTGTCCTCGTCCATTCTTCATTAGGCCGAACCGCGAGTTTCGGCAAGACTGATCAATAGGAGAAATTATCATGAGCGCAAGATGGGCAACTGATAGTAAGGGCAGGTCACATTATCTGCTTCACCAGGAGTTGGCACAATCCTGTGGGCCGGCATGTGTGGCGATGGCAGAGAGTTTTTATAAACAGGCCTGCATGCTCGACCCGGAAGGCAGGGCTCGGCAAATATCCCAGCTTTACGCGGGGAGTTTTGATCCAAAAAACGGGACGAAAGCTTCAAATCTGGCGTATGTACTCAACCATTTGGGGGTTCAGGCATACAGGTCCGAGGGAGTCGGCGGTACCAGGATCTTCGATTATTTTTGGTATTACCTCGGTGATCGCACGCCGATCATTGCACACATCGCGTGGGCCGGCGGAGGTGGACATTTTACACTTCTAAGGGAGATCGACCGATCGACTCACCGAATGCTGTTTCTTGATCCTTGGTACGACGTTGTCGAGGTTGACCGGAGGAATCTGCCGAATTATAACGCCGGCGGTGGAGCGAACGGGACACTCAGTGGTTGGATGACAATCACATATCGTTGATCTGACACCTTCTCCCCAATTGCAACTTTTGCGAAACCGCTTATATTATCAATGAAGCGGATTTCCGAGTGTATTTCTTGAACATATTTCCATTTTGTGTAAATAATTGTAAGGCGGCGAATAGTCCGGGCCGACACTTCGCCTGCAACCCTTAACTCGAAAGTCCAGCCAACTAATAAAAATTTGACATCATCTTTAGTGACGACGGATCTGCCGTTCTCGACAACTGCAAATCCGTGATCGGTCAGACGTCAAGAGAAAGGGTGTTAACTCCCAGAATGGTCGATCCCAAGAGGAGCAAACCGGTAATGAAGAACGAATCGGCAAAGAAGAAAGACAACAATGAAAAGGGCATATTGCTTGATCCCGAGCGAAAAAGTCCGCGGGCAGCGGAGTTTGAGGATAAGTTGTCGGCTCGCATCGTAGGGCAGGAACGAGCCGTTCGCCGAATGAGCGGGCTTTTCCAGATCTATCTTGCGGGGATGAATAATCCTTCGCGACCAATTGGGACGATGTTGTTTCTCGGGCCGACCGGCTCCGGTAAGACTCGCGTTGTCGAGGCCGCTTCAGAAGTACTTTTCAGCGACCCGCATTCTGTAGTGAAGATCGATTGTGCCGAGTTCCAGCATTCACATGAGATCGCCAAATTGATCGGCTCACCTCCGGGATATCTCGGCCATCGCGAAACGTCGCCGATGCTCACGCAGGAAAATCTCGACAAAGCCCATACGGACGACACAAAGCTGACCTTTGTGCTCTTTGATGAGATAGAAAAAGCGTCCGATTCTCTGTGGCAGCTTCTATTGGGAATTCTAGACAAAGCAACACTGACGCTGGGCGACAATCGCCGCGTCGATTTCTCTCGGACCGTGGTGATCATGACTTCCAATCTCGGTGCTCGAGAAATGTCAGAAATGATCTCGGGCGGCATTGGTTTTGCACCGACCAAAGCCGGTACTCCGAAAGAGGATAACGAGATCGACACGAAGATCTACCGGACAGCACTTGAAGCGGCTAAACGTAAGTTCTCGCCGGAGTTCATGAACCGGATCGATAAGGTCGTGGTTTTCCGCAGCCTGAAAGAACATCATCTTCGACGGATACTCGATATCGAGCTCCGGGACGTTCAGAATCGTATTACAGAATCAGCCGGCACAAAGTTCGTTTTCGAATGTACCGATGCCGCTAAAGAGTATCTCCTCGGAGAAGGAATCGATCTGAAGTACGGTGCACGTCACCTTAAGCGTGCGATCGAGAGATTCTTGGTCTATCCCCTTTCAAATCTTGTCGCAACCCAACAGGTAGAGACCGGGGATTTTGTGCAGGTCGATTACGATACCGATGCCCAAAAACTGACCTTTACGAAACAGGCCGGGAAGATGATCATAAATGATGCCCCCGAAGAAGAGAGTGATCAGACACCGCTTGTTAAATCGGACGCCGTCGGCCTTCCGATGCCTCAAGCGTCGGCGGCTCCTCAGCTGAGCAAATCGAAAGGCGAGCAGAACGAAAACTGAACATTAATTATCTTGAAAAATGTAACCGGTCGGCCCGAGCCGCCCGGTTTTTCTGTTTCAATTGTAGCTATTACCAGTCTGGGGTAAGCTTTGATGGTTTCGGTCTTAATGTAGCAGAATGCGAGGACAAAGTCTGACACGACAGGACGCAGGAATTCAGCCCAGCGCATCATATATGTCGGAACATATATCATTTATGTCCTCGACACCAACTGAGATCCTTAAGAGCCCTTCAGATACACCCGCAAGCTCGCGTTCCTCTAATGAAAGTGTAGCGTGAGTCATCAGAGCGACCGGTTGTACAAGTGTTTCTACCCCGCCGAGGGATGTGGCAAAAGTGCAAACCTTTAAGTTATTGACCAACTGTTTTGCTGCCTCGGCCGTACCTACATCGACACCAAGCATGCCGCCGAAACCTTTCATTTGTCGTTTAGCGATCTCATGGTTTTGGTGTGACTGCAAACCCGGGTAATAAACCCGTTGTATTCTTGGATGGTCAAGTAACATATTCGCTAAAGCAGATGCGTTAAGATTATGTCGTTCCATTCGAAGCGCAAGGGTCTTTATTCCTCTTAATACGAGCCATGCGACTTGCGGGGCGATGTTTCCGCCGTAGAATTTGGCGGCACCGTGACGTGCTTTGTCGATCAATTCTTTTTTGCCCACAACGATGCCAGCCGTCAGGTCGCTATGGCCGCCAAGGTATTTCGTAGCGCTATGGATCACCAGATCGGCGCCGAGTTCGAGTGGGAGCTGATTGAACGGCGTTGCAAAGGTATTGTCAACGACTGTGATCGCGCCGGCCTTTTTGCCGATCGCGGCGACCTCGCTTATGTCCGTTATGCGCAACAGCGGGTTTGAGGGCGACTCCACCCAGAACATCTTAGTGTTTGGCCGAACGGCTGCGGCATATGCCTCTGCATTTGAGGCATCGACAAATGTTGTCTCGATCTTAAAAGTCTCGCTGAGGTGCTTGAGGAAATTGGTTGTCGTCGAATACATAGATTCCGGGGCGACAACGTGATCTCCGCTACCGACAAGAGAAAAGGTTGCTGCCGAAATGGCCGCCATGCCCGAAGCAAGAGCGATCGCATCCTCGCCGCGTTCAAGCTCAGTTATCGTGCGCTCGAGGGCATCGACCGTCGGGTTGCCCAATCGGCCGTAAAAATATCCGGGCTTGTCATAGTTATGTATTGCAATGCCTTCGTCAGCATCAGTAAATGCAAATACCGACGCGGGATAAATCGGCACCGAAACTGCGCCGTAATTTGCGGAACGATCTTCGCCTGCATGTACAGCTTCGGTGAAAAATGAATGTTTGGGCACAATCTCCTCCAATCCAGAATCTTGAGATCTTTCGATGCAATATTAGGCTTTCCACTATTTGTGTGCAATTCGCGCATCCCGGGTTCTCCGAAGACGCAACAGGGGAACAAATGTCTCTAAGATATATGGAGACCCATATGTATGAACCACATTATATGCGAATAGTCGCATATAATCGTCTCTAGAGGAAAGGATCTGTGTTATTATCCTGTCATGGACGAACCAAACCAACTTCTCGATATGGAAATGTTTTTCATGGCTTTGGCTGATAAGACTCGCCTACGCCTTCTTAACCTGATGTCGGAAGGTGAAGTGTGCGTATACCTTTTCACTGAGGTATTAGGTGACAGTCAGCCAAAGGTTTCCAGGCATTTGGCATATTTAAGAAACGCGGAACTCGTAAAGACCCGCCGTGAAGGGAAATGGATGTTCTACTCGATCAGCTGGCCAGAGGATCAGGGCAGAAGAAAAATCCTTAGGAGCACAGTAAGGTATTTGGATGATCAACCGGAACTGCAGCGCGACAAGTTGAAATATGATGCTCTGCACCTGGACCTTGACATAGTTGGGAATGCTGTCAGGATTCCGATCGGAGAGGCGTCACGCAAGGCGGATATCCATGAGCCGGAGTATACAAGCGATGGGCCATCTCACAACGAATTAGATGAATTTTTGCTTTGATCATCTTCCGGATATGGGCAATGGCGACAGCCGTTTCCACAGCAATAGCCCCGATTCGTAAGAAAATGTTCTGTTAATACCATCAGACCGCCGTCGAAATAGAAATCAACGTCTTCGAGGAGTTTCGGAGGCGTTTCATTTTTGTTAGTTACTTCCTTTCTTCTCATATAGAGCAAGAAACTCACGGTTGCCTTCCGCGCCTGTGATCGGCGAATCGATCAGGCCCTTTAGGATAAGCTTGTGATCGACAGCGGACGAATGAACCTCCTCGACAACACGTTTATGCTTTTCCGGGTCACGAACGATACCGCCTTTTCCTACCTCGCTTTTTCCCACCTCGAACTGGGGCTTAATGAGGATAACCACCCGGCCGCCGTTCACGAGCAGCGGTGGCAAGACCGGGATTATCTTTGTTACAGAGATGAACGATACATCGATCACGATCAGGTCGAAGAGCGAATCAAAATCTTCAACTTTCAAGCCTCGGGCATTCGTTTTTTCCCTAACCTCGACGCGAGGGTCTTCACGTAACTTCCAAACGAGTTGATTGGTCCCCGCATCGACGGCAACGACCCTTTCGGCTCCGTGCTGCAACAGACAATCAGTGAATCCACCAGTCGAAGCTCCAATGTCCAGGCATGTCAAACCCTTCGGATCGATGTCAAACTTCTCGAGCGCTTCTTCCAGCTTCAATCCACCGCGGCCGACGAATCGCGATTCCGGTAAATCACCCTTTATCCTAATGATCGCATCCGAAAGAAATAATTCAGACGGCTTTTCGACACGCTTTTCACCTACGAGAACTACGCCGGCCATTACCATCGCTTGAGCCTTGGCGCGGGAGTCAGCGATACCGCGTTCAAATAGAAGCTTGTCTATGCGTTGCTTTGACATCAGAGCAGAAATCGTTGCCCCTCAGTGGCCGCTGAAAATCCTAAACGCCGAATGAGGGAAAGTTTTGATCTGTCGCCCTGAACAAGCGGGTTACTGTGATTGAAATGCGTAAAGACGACCTTTGCCCGATCTTTGGCGGGCAAGCCTTTGAGAAGGGCGATCGTTTCAGTAATGAATGGATGCGGTACCTCACTCATAGGTCGGTCGATCTCTCCGTCCGCGTAAAAGGTCCCGTCGATCAAAATGTGATCTGATGAGCGGACGATATCCGCGATCGTAGTGTTCCATTTTTCCCATTTGTCGATATCAGGAATATAGATAAACGTCTTAGAGTCAGTTCTGATCCTGTAGCCGACGGTTTCCGAAAACTCGTCTCGGTGCGGAACCAGAAATGGTTCGACCGTTATCCGATCATTAAGTCTTACCGCCACACCGTCTGCCAACTGGGAAATATCAATGTTCCTTAAATGCACTAACTGAGACCAAGGTGCATTTTGCTCAAGCATCGACCTCATTCGAGGCATCGCAAAAACCTTGACGTTTTTCGCGCCCATTGATTCGCGTCCGAGGTACATAAGCCCGGTGTAATGTCCGATATGCGCGTGAGTAAGGAAAATCCCATCGATGCGGTTGGTGCGATCAGCCGTAGCGGACTTCAGAAGCTGAAACTGTTCGGGCAGATCCGGCGTAGCATCAAAGATCCAGCGTTTGCCGGCGTCGGGGTCAACAAGGGCGATCGACGACACCATTCTACGAAGCGAAGGATCCTTCCATGCCTTTTGACAAAAAGGCGAATTGCAGCCCATTTGCGGAACGCCGGCATCCTGGCCGATGCCGAGAACGATGACGTAAGGCCGTGCCGCAGATACTGCCGAACAAAGGACAATTATAAGCAGGATCGAGTGTAATGTTCGCCTCATTTTTCTGCTAGCGGGAAAGTGATATTCTAAGCGAAATGGCAGCCGAAACAAAGATATCTCCGTTTGCAAAGTACGCATGGTTCGCGCTGGGTTTTAACGTACTCGTTATCATCTGGGGCGTGTTTCTTCGCGCATCAAAATCCGGCGACGGCTGCGGTCAATTTTGGCTAACGTGCAATGGCGAACTTATTCCGTCTGCTCCGCAGTTCAAAACGGTGATCGAGTTCTCACATCGAATGACCACGGCGATCGACGGCATTGTGATGCTCATACTTCTGGCTTGGGCAGTCATACTATGGCGAAAGGCCAGAAGTGTTCAGAGCCGTCAGGTACTATTTGCCGCCATCGGTGCTTTTATTTTTGTCATTACCGAAGCAGCAGTAGGTGCCGGCCTGGTGCTCACAGGAAACACGGCCGAAGCGGTAACCGATACTCGGCCTATCTGGGCCATCGGACACTTGTTCAATACCTTTATTCTACTGACCTTTCTAACGCTAACAGCCTGGTTTGCTTCGGGAGAACAAAAGGTCGGCTGGCGTATTGGCTCCAAAGCGTTGATGCTGATCGCGATCGGAACCGTGGGGCTTGTGCTTGTGGGTATGAGCGGGTCGCTCGCGGCCTTGAGCAATATGTTGTTTCCCTCACAATCGCTTGCCGAAGGAATGGCTAAGGATTTTTCGCCAACATCCGATCTTATATTGCGCCTTCGCTTGAGCCATCCGATATTGTCGATACTGACAAGTGTTTACCTGATATTTGTTTCCGGGTGGCTAAAGGCGAGTTCCGACGGAAATAGCAAGGTTGCATGGTGGGCAAATGCGGTTTCACTGCTCGTCGTAATTCAGGTTGGGTTTGGCGGTGCGACGCTGTTAACGCTCGGTCCGATCGTAATGCAGCTTGGCCATCTTCTGTTGGCAGACATCGTATGGATCTCGTTTGTTCTCTTGGTAGTCAATTACATGTCGGTCCGAACGAGTACGCTTAAGTAGATCCTCTCCATCGCTTTCCAGTTTCAACAAGCGAGTCCAGTGCAGACTGGAGTTCTGCGAGTTTTAACGCAGCGTCTGATCCCGTCTCGACAAGAATGGGTTCAGCAAAAAAGACGCGAGCTTTGGTGAACGGCATCGGGATCTGTAGCCGGTCCCAACTATTTAAGTTCCAGACGTGTTTACACTCAACAATAAATGGAAGAATTGGGTTTCCGGTCTTTTTGGCTAAAGTAACAGGACCGCTTTTTGCCGTATAACGCGGCCCCCGCGGGCCGTCGACAGTGAAGGCCATCGGAAGTCCCCGTTTCATAAGACGGATCATTTCGACAAGCCCGCGGACTCCACCGCGACTTGATGAGCCACGGACAGTGCCGAAACCGAAACGTGTCAAAAACCGAGCAATGTATTCGCCGTCAAAGCTTTTTGACGTGAGCACGATTATACCCAGGCCGCGCAAGAAGTACGTCCCAGCAAAGATCCGATCGTGCCAAATTGCGTAGATCGGCTGCTTTCCAGCTTCAATAACTGAGCCGCGAAACGCCTCGCCATCAACTTCGTATCTCAATGTCATCCCGATCAACTTGATAAGAAAGTAGAACGCAAGATCAGCGAGTCGGACAAGCATTCGTTGTCTGAGGCTGTATCCCTTAAGCGGAGCACGTTCGTAAACCTTTGGAAAACGTTCGAACATCAATAGAAAATATTGGCAAATATAGGGTATTATGTTGCAACTACGTTGCTTCTCACAACGTAGTTATTTTTACGGTCAAATCCGCTTATGCAGCGACAGATTCTGATTATAGATGACCATGACGATCTGGCTACTTCCCTGGAAGAAGTCTTTGCTTCAGAAGGCCACGTCGTCACGATCGTTGGTAACAGAGCCGATGCTTTATCGATCGAGAATATTGAATCATATGATCTCGTCGTTACTGACCTGGACGTACTTCAGAATGAGCAGAAACCCGATGCGAAGGGGAAAATCCCGGTTTGCCTTCCCGAGACGATAGTCGCTAACGCGGAAGACCACGTCAAGGCGTTCAAACTATGCGCGGCGAATTTTCGTCGGAGTGAATTCAACGAAGACGAGCTAAAGAAAATGGTTGCGACGATCTTGGATTTCAAGATCCGCTACGTTGATAGGGTGGAATATGTTCAGGAACTGCACGAACATATTCAATTCGAGTTGCCAAGTGCGATCTCACTGATGCACATAGTACTCGAATACTTGATGAAGCGAGTCGCGAAACTTGGTGTGATCAATCCCGAACAATCGAACCTGTTCGTCGCTCTCGACGAGGCATTTGTCAACGCCGTTAAGCACGGGAACAAGTTCGATGCACAGAAGTTGGTCCGTATTTCCGCGATCATTTCCAAGCAAGAGGCCCGGTTCACGATCGAGGACGAAGGAGAAGGATTTGACGTAAATTCGATTCCCGATCCGCTCGACCCTGCAAATCTCTTCAAAACCTCCGGCCGCGGTGTCCTGTTCATCTACAACATAATGGATGAAGTGAAGTATAACGAACGAGGCAACCGCCTGACGATGGTCAAAAAAAGCGAAAAGCCGTCAGACGTAATTGCCTGACCTATTTCAGTTTGTCTAGTTCCGCTCGAATTTCCTCGTTGGTAGGCCTTTTCCTATAGTCCATCGAAATACTCACCCAAGACACTTTTCGGTTCTTGTCTAATATGAATATCGACGGATGCGGAATGCCGTCAACGTCCTGTCCTGCATAGGTTGGATCGTAAACCCCGTAAGCGTTGACGGTCTTGCTGCCCGGATCAGAAAGCAACGGGAACGCGATTTCGCCTTTACCATCTTTTGCTACTTTGGCTTTCGTTTCCTGCAGACGATTCGCCGGGTCCGGGCTGATGGCAACGAGATTGAATTTATCGCCTTCTCGTTTCAATGATCGTAGCTGTGCTAACTGGCGAATGCAGAACGGACACCAATACGCCCGGTAGAATACGACCACCGTTGTACCTTTTAGTGAAGAAAGGCTTACGGTTTTTCCGTTCTCGTCCGCTAGCGAAAAATCAGCAGCGATGTCACCGACCTTGAGCGGATCGGTTTTCTCACGCTGTGCGAACACGGAAAGCGAAGTAAGGCACAGAAAAAGTGCTGTTCCTAAAAAGAGTTTTCCCATACAGAAGAATATTCCGGACCTCGCAGTGAATATTCCCGAATTGAGCATGGTGTTTGGATGAAACTCTTTCGATAGAGTCCTATAATTGAATCAATGAAAGTAACGATCGGGCAGATAAACACGACGAACGGTGACATTGAAGGGAATGTTTCGAAGATCATTGCTGCGATCGAAAAGGCAAAGGCTGACGGTTCGGACTTGATAGTCTTCCCGGAAATTACCACTCACGGTTACACATCGCAGGACTGGTTTCAGGATCCCGATATAATCGATCATTCGCTCGATCCACTTGAGAAGATCTTACCGGCAACGAAAGGCATTGCGGCGGTAGTAGGCGTAATACGCCGAAATTTCGATAATGACGGACGTCGGATCTACAATTCGGCCGCCGTGATCAGTGATGGCGAATTGCTGGGTTTTGCAGATAAGACACTCTTGCCCGAATACGATGTTTTTGATGATCCGCGTTGGTTCGAGCCTTACCACGGACGAAGCCGCCATCTGTATGAGATCGCGGGAAAGAACGTCGGTGTCGTGGTCTGCGAAGATTTTTGGAACGACAAAACATTTTGGAAAGATCGCTTATACGATAAAGACCCCGCAGATGAAGTGATCGACATGGGTGCCGAACTGGTCGTGTCGATCAACGCATCTCCCTATAACAAAGGGAAGATCAAGTTGCGCGGCGATATGGTCGCACACCGGGCAAAGGCGAACAAGGTGCCGATCGTCTTCGTCAATCTGATCGGCGGAAATGACGGCATTATCTTTGACGGAGCAAGCCTCATTGCCGATGAAGAAGGCGACATCATCCTGCAGGCGTCGGCATTTGAAGAGTTTGTCGAGACCGTCGAGCTCGACTGCCGTAAACCCGACTTACGCGGCATTACCGGAGGAGAGATCTCCGCGATCTACGACGCTCTTGTACTAGGCATCCGCGATTATGCTCGGAAGAACAACTTCAAGGAAGTCGTGCTTGGCTTGTCAGGCGGTATCGACTCTTCGCTTGTCGCGGCGTTGGCATGCGAGGCGATCGGGCCGGAAAATGTGCTATGCGTGATGATGCCTTCGCCATTTTCCTCCAAAGGTTCGATAAAGGATTCAGAAGAGTTAGTTAGAAATCTTGGCTGCAAAAGCCGTATTGAGCCGATATCTGCCGCGTTTGATGTTCTGGTCGATCAGTTGGAACTACGTGTTCCTACAAAAGGAGGCGAGTCGCTGGCGGCCGAGAATATTCAAAGCCGACTTCGAGGCGTTATTCTTATGGCGATCTCAAATTCTGAAGGAAGGCTGCTTCTTTCCACCGGAAACAAGAGCGAACTTGCCGTAGGTTATTGCACATTATATGGCGACACGAATGGCGGACTCGCGGTGCTTGGTGATGTATTAAAAACTGAAGTTTGGGAGGTCGCACGTCATTTCAATGACCGGGCAGGCCGGGAAGTTATCCCGAAAAAGGTGATCGACAAAGCTCCGTCTGCAGAACTCGCGCCGAACCAACTCGATCAGGACAGCCTCCCGCCGTACGAGGCGATGGACCCGATACTGAAGATGTACTTCGAGCAAAAAGCTTCGCCCGGTGAGATCATCGCGGCCGGTCACGATCCAGAACGTGTTTATTGGATACTTAACAAGGTCGAGCACCCTGCAAACGAATTCAAACGCCAACAACTGCCGCCGACATTGATCATATCGAAGAACGCCATCGGCATCGGTCGTCGGCGGCCGATAACACACAAGTATCGGCGAAAAGAAAATAATTGAATTCTTCGCAAGAAGTTAAAAAAGCTCCGTTCAATATAAGAACAGCGATCGCTGGAAGGATATTTTGAACGGAGTTTTTATATGGTGAGATTTGATAGCCCGTTAGAAAATTTGAAGATAGCCAGTCCGTGTTCGGCGGATTGGAACGCGATGGCCGGTGATGAAAGGAAGCGGTTTTGCGGCGAGTGTAAGCTGAATGTTTACAACCTTTCAGGTATGACGAAGTATGACGCCGAAAATCTGTTGCGACTTTCCGAGGGCCGGTTATGTGTTCGATATTTTCAGCGGCCTGACGGTTCGATCCTTACACAAGACTGCCCGGTAGGCTGGGCCAATGCGAAGAAAAGGATCAAGACTTTTGCCGCGGCAGTGGGAGCATTCCTGATCAGTGTGTTGAGCGGATTGTTCGTTCTTTCCGTTATCGGTCGAAAGACAAACATCGCTAAGAGGGTCGCCATCCCTTTCGCCACCCCAACGCCAAAGTATGAGCCATTGATGGGCGCGATAGCTATGCCGTCTCCCACACCCAAAGCCTCGCCGTCACCCACTCCGACTGATAAACCGAAGATGGGTAAATACATCCGCACGGAGAGGATCGATGATGAACTCCGCCAAAAAGTGCTGAGCGAAGCTGGCGTCTAGTGACGCTTCCTCCAAAAACAAAGGGCCGCGGATCGCTTCGCGGCCCCTTGTTCTTACCCATTCATCTAGTTCAGTTCTTTACGTAATATCCCTGTCTTGATCTCAACTTATTCGTTCCGGAGTTCGACAATTTAACGTCCAGCTTCACGAACCTCCCCTCGGGGTATTCGGCATCGGAATAATATTGGACCAGGTATTGGGCCCGGAGCTCATTGGCAAGCTGCCGAAATATCGTTTCCAGTGTCACGGCATTTCGCTTTATGTTCCCGGCATTCAGCAATTCGTCTTTGGTGTCGATCGGAACAAATTTAGGCAAATATGCGGATCCGCCTGTCTCTTTCGCGAACCTGTCCATGTTCTCCTGTCCGTAAAGACTCATCTGGTTAAGTTGGTATGAGCTGCCAGCCGGATTGATCGAGTAAAATACTGTGTCAGCGTCCTGCAAGGCCTTTCCGATCCGAACGCGTTCTTTCGCACTCGCCTCATTTCGATTATTTACGGTCAATTGATACAGGGCTTTGTTATCCAGTTCATTTATCTTCGATCCGGCCTTCCGATACCCATCCTGGATCGCCTTGGCTATCCTCGTGCTGTTGGTATCCTCGCCGTCGGAGATCACAACGATCACACGTCGAGTTCCGGCCGGAGCGTTCTTTGCGAGAAACTGGGCCGCCTCGGCAACCGTGTCATAAAATGCTGTAAATTGTTTGGTCGGTGATATCGAGCGAACGGAAACCGTCGCCTTTTCGCTGCTCTCTCGGGCACTCAACAGGACCGGCGCGGCTCCGATCGTGAAGATCGTAGCGTGATCGGTTGGCTTCATAACCTCCGTTAAGAACTTAGCAGCGGTTTCTTGTTGGAATTTGAACATAGCGTCAGTGCTGGCAGATATATCGAACAGCAAAGCGATCTCGAGCGGAACAACATCGGCGCTTCCGACATTATCTACAACCTGCCTGCGACCTTCCTCGATCACCGTAAAATCGTTCTTTCCAAGTCCGGTGACCGGATTGCCCACTGCATCCGTGACGGAAACCGGAATGACGACCAGCCGCGATTCGATCTTTATTTCCTCGTCCTCTGCTTTCGTCTGTTTTGGTGTTGGTGTCGGAGTCTGTGCGGATGCACTAACTGAAAAGAATAGACTCAAAAGAAACAACGCAAAAAATTTGGTGAATGGAAGTTTGTTCATAGTGAACCTCGGAGGAAAGTATGGAGGGCAAATCAAAAACAAAGAGAGTGAATCATTTTTGATGTCGATCCACTCTCTTTGATTCCTATAAGGAGCAAACTAGTTGCCGTTATCCGTTACCGGGCGAACCTCAACGTTCTGGTTCAGACCGCGGCTGACGAGAAGCTTAACCTCAACGCGGCGGTTCTGTTCACGGCCTTCACGTGTGTTGTTGTCCGCAACGGCCTGAAGTTCACCAAAACCGAACGAGGTGCCGATACGGCGAAGCGGAATGTTGTGGGTCTCAACCAAATAGTTGATGACCGAACGTGCACGATTCTCGCTAAGCACCTTGTTTCGCTGGGTACTTCCTTCTGCCGATGCAAAACCGGTTATCTCGATCGTGTAGCCCTTAAGCGTCATTGCCTGCTGAGCAACCGAATCGAGCTTAGCTTTTGCTTCCGGAGAGAGCACAGCACTGTTGACCTTGAAATTCACGGTTTCGGTCGTCTGTACGACGTAATCGTCCAAGGCGGTGATGCGCTGATTTGTGGCATTTACTCCGGCAACCGCCGCATCAGCCGTTTCTTGCGCAGCCTTAGCTCCGCCGCGGGCCGCGTTAGAAATAGCCATTAATTCATCGATCTGCCCCGAAACACGCTTTGCGTTCTCCTCTGCGGCCGTCAAGCGAGCCTCAGCCGGAGTTACACGACTGTCGATCGATTGCGCGACCTTGAAATCATCCTTGTCGAAGCGGATCTTCGCGGCCGCGAGGCTGCCGCTGTTATCGCCGCGTCCTTCGACTTCCATGTAAAGGCCGCGAACGATCTGAGTGCTCGCAACGCGGTCACCGCCGCCAAACCAGCCGCCCTTGGTCTTGATGCTGCTTTCCGGAGAAACGATCACGCGAGTGTCCACGCCCGTCGTGTCGCGAATGATGAACGAATTGTCGTCATCCTTCGCAACGACCGCACCCTTGATCTTGTATTTTTGACCTGCCGTCAACGAACGCACCTGGGCGTCCTGGGCGAAAATACTGACCGCTCCGATAGCGATCGCTAAAAACAATCCTGATAGCTTTTTGAACATAATTTGAACTCCTCGCGATATGTGCATTTATAAGATCTGAAATCGCATCAATAGACGTTGCCGGCGATCGTCAAGTTGTATTCGAATCCGAACTGGATCACAACACTCGGGACCAATTAGCAATACTCACAAACATCAAACGCGAATTTCACCTGCTGAAGGCATCAACAATTAGCGTGCCACACCGACCGATCGCCTCGATCAATTTGTAAGTCCATTATTATCAGTAATTTCTTGGATAACCACGATTCGAGCCTCGGGACAAAATCGTCTCTTTTCTATACAGAATTCGGAATAAAGAGCTTATGTGTCTCGTTTCAATACAGTCGGATCGTTTTCAGGCGGTAAACGTGAATAACTTAAAGAACTGGGTGAGATAATACATTATATCTCACCCAAAAGATAGAGGTTTATTGATGATCAGTCTAGAGACTGAAATCAAAAGTTTCCAGATACTGCTTCATATATGAAAGAAAGCGTTCTGCATCGGCTCCATCCACTATGCGGTGATCGTAGGTAAGTGCGAAGTATGCCATCTGTCGAATGGCGATGTAATCGTCACCCTCGGGTGATGTGAACACTTTGGGACGTTTTTCGATCGTTCCAACGCAAAGTATCGCCACCTGCGGTTGATTTATTATCGGAGTACCGTAGAGACCGCCAAATACTCCCGGATTTGTAATGGTGAAAGTCCCGGCGGTGACCTCATCGGGATTCAGTTTCTTCATCCTCGCACGATCGGCAAGATCATTTGCGGCAAGCGCAAGCCCCGAGAGTGAAAGCGTGTCAGCCTTTCGAATTACCGGGACGATCAGTCCCCAGTCGAGTGCGACCGCCATCCCAAGGTTAATGTCACCCTTGTAGATGATATTTTCGCCGTCAACCTGAGCGTTCACTATCGGGAACTTTCGGATCGCGTTTGTCACAGCCTGAAAGATGAACGGCATGTATGTCAATTTCGTCCCGTAACGCGACTGGAACTCGGCCTTGTTCTTATCTCGAAACTTCGCGACATTTGTCATGTCGATCTCGTAAACGCTCGTTACGTGAGCTGAGGTCTGTTTCGAGAACGTCATGTGGTCGGCGATCTTCTTCCGCATGACCGACATCTTTTCGACGCGGTCACCGACGGAAGTGGTAACAGGTGCCGGTATATATTCAGTCTTTGCGATAGGCTCCGAAACAACAGATGCCGCCGGGGTCGAGCTGCCTTTTACAAGAAGATCCTGTGGGCGAAGTGCTGCTCCCGTCTCAAGGTAGGACATGATGTCGTTTTTGGTAACGCGGCCGCTAATACCTGAACCAGGAATTCGAGAAAGGTCCACGCCATGTTCTTTGGCGATATTACGTACTAATGGACTGCTCTTTGCCCGCCGCAATTCTTCAAGAGTGAGATCACCGCCGTTAGCAGCAGCGGCTGCAACCGCCGTTTCTGATTGCGGAGTGCGAACTTCGGATCTCGGAGTTTCGGCTGCAACAGTTTCGACCTTTGGAAGCGACTCTTCCCTTGCAGAGCTCACGGGAGCCGGTTGAATTGCACCGTCGGCACCGACGAGCGCGAGCACAGAACCAACCTCAACGGTTTGACCTTCTTTGACATTGATCGACAAGAGTTTTCCGGCTGCAGGAGAGGGAACTTCCGCATCGACCTTGTCCGTGGATATCTCAAGAAGCGGTTCGTCTTTGTCGATCGAATCACCGACGGACTTGAGCCACTTAGATACGGTGCCTTCGGTGATCGATTCGCCCATTTGAGGCATTACAACTTCTGTTGAAGTACCAGAGTCCGCGGTGTCGACAGAGTTTTCAGAGTTGGGAGTAGGTGCGGACGCAACTGCATCAGCTATGATCGAGGGAATCGCAGGCTCTGATACCTCAACCACCTTCCTTGCGCCATCTTGCGCCGGCGCAAGTGGCGCAGATGGCGCAACGACTTCGCCGTCGGCTCCTATCATTGCCAATACTGTGCCGACCTCGACGGTTTCGCCCTCTTGATGCCTAATTTCAAGGAGCGTTCCGGCGGATGGCGACGGAACCTCGGCATCGACCTTATCCGTCGAGATCTCCAAGATCGCTTCGTCCTTTTCGATCTTATCTCCCACGGCTTTCAGCCATTTCGAAACGGTTCCTTCGGTGATCGATTCGCCCATTTGGGGCATTACCACTTCAACGCTCATAAGTTCTCCGGCCGGCTAATTCACGGCTAATCGTAAGTAAATCCAAACCATTAGGATACAGGAAGTGAATGGCAAAAAAAAGGAGGAAGAGATCAAGACATTTGACGCCGGATGTAGTGTTCTATCTCATCCAGGGCGTAAATTGTGCCTGATATCACAAGCTTTTCTCCGTCAGGCTGAATGAGGACGAGTTCGCGGTCGGAGTTCTCGATCTCAATGATCTCTTGCCATCTAAGTTCGCACTTATTGTATCGAAGGCCATTTGCGAATATCTCGACCGAATTCCGCTTTTGGAACCACCATCCGATCATGGTGAAAACAAAAACAACAAGAAACGCGGTAGAAAGAAGGAAATATCCGAAGTGCTGACGGACATAGAACGCGATGAGCATCGCGAAGAAAAATAAAAACGAAACAGCCGCTACAATGGCCGCCCTCTGGAGAAAAACAGGCGACGTGCCGTGAATGGCGACTAATCTTCCGAGATTCTTATGATCCGGCACGGGTTGGGTCGATCATTGAACGAACTTCGGAAATCCGGTTTGCGGTAAAGCCGCTCTCACGGGCATGTTCTTCAATGAGGTCTTTATTGGGCGCCGTGTAAATCCAATAGATGTTGTCATCCGTCACATAGGAATGGATCCATTGGATCTCAGCCCCGAGCTTATTCAACACGCTGTATGACTTCTGAGAGGCAGCCATGAGATCGTCCGCGGTCATGCCGCCCGCGCCGGGAATATCTCGCTCTATGACATATTTAGGCATATCTCATCTTCATCGAAATTCAAAAAAATAAACTTAAACTCAATTACCGGATTTACGTATTAGTCGGCGAATACCTCATAATATCAAAAGTTCAACAGCCTAAAAATGTCGGCTTCAAATTAAAACGATACGGCTCAGCTTATTTGGACATCAAAAACTCCGAATACCGCTCGGCCCGAATTCACTCCGATCATCTATGAAACACCTTCGTCGTTTTCTAGCACTTGCGTCAATCATTTTCGCCTTGTTTTCTCTTGGTCTTGCTCAGCAACTTACCGCGGCCGACTATGCTCGGGCCGAGAAGATGTTGGCATACAACACGGCCCCGCTTGTTGACCGGGCATCAGTTAGGCCAACATTTTTGCCTGACGGCCGGTTTTGGTACCAGGTCCTTACAGCGACCGGACGCGAGTTTGTTTTGGTCGATCCGGCGTCGGGTACTAAAAAGACCGGACAAAGCCTGACGGATCTAGGGCTCCCTGCGGCACCTGCCGGCGGCGGTCCCGGCCGATTTGGGGGAAGTCTTGCCGTAAAGTCGCCTGACGGAAAGCGGGAAGTCTATATCAAGGACTGGAACCTTTGGGTACGTGACATTGAATCGAAAAAGGAGACACAGTTGACGACTGACGGTGTGAAGGACTTCGGCTATGCCACCGACAATGCCGGCTGGAAACACAGCGACCGTGCGATCGTCCTCTGGTCGCCGGACTCCAAGAAGATCGCGACGTTTCAGCAGGACCAGCGGCACGTCAGCGACATGTATCTAGCGTCGACAAACGTCGGTGCTCCAAAGCTTGAAGCCTGGAAGTATCCACTCCCGCAGGATAAGGAGATCATAAAGATCCATCGCGTGGTCATCGACGTTGAGACCGGCAAGATGGTGCGGTTCAAGATGGGTCCGGACGACCGCCGCGGAACGCTTTGCGACGACATCGCTTGTGACGGTACCTTTGGCGATAACGAGTGGAGTGCGGACACTACAACGCTTGCGTTTGTCTCGAGCAGCCGCGACCACAAAGAAGCGAAGTTTCGTATCGCGAATGTCGCGACCGGCGAAGTACGTGACGTTTTCGAAGAGAAGGTTGCGACGCAATATGAATCAGGCCAAGGTGAGATCAACTGGAGATATTTTCCGGCCACAAACGAAGCGATATGGTATTCGGAACGCGATGATTGGGGCCATCTCTATATGTACGATCTCACGACGGGCAAACCGAAGTGGCAGATCACAAAAGGGAACTTCGTCGTGACCAGTATCTCAAAGATCGATACTGTCAACCGCGTGATCTTCTTTAACGCGAACGGACGCGAGGCGGGCCGCGACCCGTATTTCTCGCATTTCTATCGAGTCGATTTTGACGGCAAGAACCTTAAGCTGCTAACGCCTGAGGACGGCAATCATCAGATCACGTGGTCGAACGACGGAAAGTATTTTGTCGATAATTTTTCGAAGATGGACGTGCCCAACGTTGCGACGCTTCGGGATGCGACCGGTAAATTGATCGTCGAACTTGAAAAAGCCGATGTGAGCCGCCTTCGTGCAGCCGGTTGGAAACCTGCAACACCGATCACGGTCAAATCACGTGATGGTAAATGGGACCTCTACGGTGTGATGTTTACGCCGACGAATCTCGACCGTACGAAGAAATATCCGGTCATCAATTACATATATCCGGGTCCGCAGGGCGGCGGGGTTGGCGCGCGCTCGTTCTCGCCATCGCGAAGCGATCATCAGGCGTTGGCCGAACTTGGATTTGTGGTTGTGATCATTGACGGTACCTGTAACCCAGATCGTTCGAAATCGTTCCACGACGTGTGTTACGGAAACATGGGCGACAATACGCTGGAAGATCAAATAGCCGGCCTGAAAGAACTTGCCGTGAAAAACCCGTATATGGACCTTTCGAGGGTCGGAATTTGGGGACATTCCGGCGGCGGATTTGCGACCGCGGACGCGATGTTCAGTTACCCCGATTTCTATAAGGTGGGAATTGCCGAATCTGGAAACCATGATAATCGCAATTACGAGGACGACTGGGGCGAAAGGTACATCGGTCTAATGGTCGGCGATAACTACGAAAAGCAGGCCAACCAGATCAATGCCAAGAACCTGAAAGGTAAGCTAATGCTCGCCCACGGAAACATGGACGACAACGTTCCGCCGTATAATACTTATCTCGTGGTAGATGCGTTGGTGAAAGCGAACAAGGATTTTGACCTCGTCATTTTCCCGAATGCACGTCACGGCTACGGTGCTGACAGCTATTATATGATGCGTCGCCGTTGGGATTACTTCGTCAAGAACCTGCTCGGCGCAGAACCGCCAAAGGAATATAAGCTTGAGCCGAAAACCGATCCGAGAACTCAGCAGCGTTAGTTTGGGAAATCTCGATCGATAATGCCCCCGAGTTGAGCGTTGCTCACCGCGGGGGCAATTCTTATATTGCCAAACTTCTTAGCCGAGTTGTTTGGTCTCGTCTTCAGATTCGTCCTGAAATAGTTCGCTGACTGGCGAATGTGGAGGCGGGAGTTCGGAGGCATAGCCCGCCATATCTTTTTGAAGCTGTGCGACAGCTGCTTCACCGCGTTCGAAGTCGTCGCGTTCGAGCTTAAGGGTCAGTTTACCGTCGTTATTCGGCAACGTGGCAAGCGTCGCAAACGTCTTTGTGCGAATGACGATCTTGGAACCTCGCTTGAAAATTCCCTTCTTGAACTTTACATCCAAGATCTCGCCTATCGGCAGACGCACTTCCTTTACGCCGCCGCCGATGATGCCGAACCATTTTGATTCGAATTCAAGCACGATCCCGGCGGCCGAAAATTTAGCCACGCCGTTGTACGTTGAAAGCCCGTGAGCACTTTCAGTCTTGAATGGAACGCTTGTGAA
>CAYTDJ010000001.1:21448-28493 GCA_964436265.1 uncultured Chloracidobacterium sp.
CCCGACGGCCCACACCGCATTTTTACCCTTTGCGGCAACGGCATTCAGGTCTTCCGTTCCGACGTTCTTCCACGTTGCTCCCCGATCGTATGAAATGTCGGATCCGTTTGTCCCGACGGCAATGATAGTCGCATTGTCGATAAACGCGACGCCGGATCGGTAGCCGCTAAGTCCGGTCAATGGTTTCCACGTTCGGGCACCGTCATGCGTAAATGCGGCGATGTTTGTTGCGTCACCTGGTTTTTCATAATTGCCGCCGACAATGATGCCGCGTTTTCCGTCATTCATCGCGATGGAAAAAATGCCGCTTCCAGAGGTTCCTTTAACGATCGGCGTGTCCACTCCGGTCCATGTTTTGCCCTTATCATATGAACGAAAAACTCTGGCGTCTGTTCCGCCTGTGACCAGATATGCCATTGTTCCCGGTTGGGCGATCAAACAAGTGCCGCTTGCGGCAAACGCCGCTTCTCCGTCTTTGGCAGTTGGAAGGCTATTGCCGATGATCTGGTTCCAGGAAGCTCCGTCAGCCGTATTGAAGAGCACATAGTGGCCATCTACCGGGTCGCTCATAGCTATGCAGTTCTTCGCGTCCCAGCAAGCGATGGCATCGAAGAAGGCTTTTTCGTTTTTATTTCGAAACTGCTCTTTCCAGGTCTCGCCGCCGTCGGTCGTTTTGTAGATGCGAGATTGTTCGCCGTTGCCGATGCTTAGGATGTAGGCTGTGTTCGCGTCGAACGCCTCGATATCGCGAAAATCGAGCTTTTCTGCGCCGGGCACGGTCATCACCTTCCAAGTCGTTCCACCATCGGTAGTTTTGATTACAGTACCGCCGGTTCCGCTTGCCCAAACGATCTTCTGGCTCACAACCGAAAGTCCGCGAAAGCTCGCGTCCGTACTGACGGAATGCTTGATCCATTCGGCTGCTTCAAATCCATTGGGAAGAGCTCCGAAGGTCATGGGCACAAGTGCAGGGCGAACATTGCGATCGCTCATGGGAGCGGCCGCCATTTCGGGTATTGCTGAAACTAATGGTAGCGAGAAAAAGATTACTGGTAGTGTATATGAGACTAATGTTCTCAATGAGAGATTATGCCAATTATTCATACGACATGTCCTGATTCCTAGGTGGATTTCGATTTTCCAATAGGAGCAAACAAGATGTAGGATACTCAAAACAGCCATAAATTGTAATTAGTTCGAGATGCTCCTTTCGCTAAGAAAGAAAAAGGATCAATGGTTCCATTGGCCGCCTTTCGGGATGACGCTCTGACCACGTTGGCTGAAACTCCTAATCTAACTTCTTTTGGAGGTGTCGTTCGATCATCAAAATGGCTGGATCACCTTCATCACCGTCACTAAACCGTCGAAATCAATCATGGAGAAAATTATGTCAGACGTGAAAATCATTGGTACTAACGGCTCAGAGATTATTATTAACGACTCAGATGTTGAGGCTTTCAAGGCCGAATTTCGCGGCAGGCTTCTTACCGCTGACGATGAGGGCTACGACGAGGCTCGTACGATCTGGAATGCAATGATCGATAGGCGGCCGGCATTGATCGCCCAGGCTAGCGCGAACGAAGACGTTATGCTCGCCGTCAATTTTGCCCGCGACCACGGAATCTTGTTCAGTGTTCGCGGCGGCGGGCACAATATTGCCGGAAACGCAGTTTGTGAAGGCGGCTTAATGATCGATCTTTCGGGGATGAAGTCCGTTCAGATCGACACAGAAAAGCGGATCGCAAATGTTGGGCCGGGAGCGTTGCTCGGAGATTTCGACCGTGAGGCGCAAGCCCACAATTTGGCAACGCCTCTTGGTATCAATTCCACGACCGGTGTAGCCGGACTCACGCTCGGCGGCGGTTTCGGATGGCTTAGCCGAAAGTATGGTATGACCGTCGATAATCTATTGTCGGCGGACGTCGTCACAGCAAACGGCATGACAGTACGTGCCAGTGAATCGGAGAACGCGGATCTTTTTTGGGGAATCCGCGGCGGGGGAGGAAATTTTGGTATCGTTACGAACTTTGAGTTTCAGCTCTATAAGTTCGGACCAGATGTGTTGACGGGATTGATCGTGTTCCCATTTGATCAGGCAAAAGAAGTTCTAGGGAAATATCGTGAGGCAGTCAAATCGATGCCTGACGAACTGAACGTTTGGGTTGTAATGCGAAAGGCTCCGCCGCTTCCATTTCTTCCCGAAGAAGCTCATGGAAAAGAGGCCGTTATCCTCGCGATCTTTTATGCCGGCGATCCCGCCGAGGGCGAGAAACTAATCGAGCCTATGAAGAACTTTGGCACACCATTTGGGCAATTTATCGGTGTTCAGCCGTACACCGCGTGGCAACAAGCCTTCGACCCACTTCTTACTCCCGGAGCCCGTAACTATTGGAAGTCGCATAACTTTGCGGAGCTGAGTGACGGGGCGATCGACACAGCCATCAAATACGTGAGCAACCTGCCCTCGCCTCATACTGAGATCTTTTTCGGACTTATCGGCGGTCAGGCGTCACGAGTTGATGCCGATGCAACTGCATATTCCCAGCGTGACGCTCTGTGGGCATGTAACGTTCACGGGCGATGGGAAACGCCGGAGGAGGATCGTGAAGGTATCGCTTGGGCACGAGCGTTCTTTGATGCGGCCGCTCCTTTCGCGACGGGAGGCGTCTACGTCAATTTCATGCCGGAGGATGAAACGGAGCGCATTTCAAAGGCATATGCACCGAACGTTTGGAAACGCCTGGTTGAACTTAAGGATAAGTGGGATCCGTCAAACCTGTTTCGAATGAATCAAAACGTGCGGCCCTCGAACTAAGATTTGAAGGTTGGGCGAGTTTGAAACCCGGCACATGTTCTTGGATTTGAAGGCAATTGCCAACTAATATAGAACGTAAAACCGGGAAACATCAAGTAAAGCGGCTTTGCAACTCGGCGGGACCTCTTTTGGATCTTTCGCTGTTCTTGCAGAGCCGCCTTTCTGTTCAACCGAATTAACTTTAGGCCGAAAAATGCTTTCCGCCGACCCGTATCGGCCTTCGGTTCCGCCTTTCGAACCAAAACCACACTTTTTAGAAAAATATCAAATAGTATGATGGAAAGTTCATTCCTTGAGATTCGCGACGATAGCGTCCTCCAACTCCTTTTCCTGAAGTCCGCTTGAAGAATATACAACTTTTCCGTCTTTGCCGATCAACACGATCGCCGGGTAGGACTCGACACCATAAGTATTAGCGATCGATTCGCCGCCAGTAAGGATCGTAAATTCGGGTTTGTTCTTTTTCTTAAAAGTGTCGATGGTCCCGACGGGATCGTACATATTCACCGATACGACCTCAAGGCCCATATTACTAAACATCCGCGAGATCGTATTCAGCTTTGGAACGGCGGCGATACAAAACCCACAGTGAGCGATCCAAAACTCGAGCAGCACCAGTTTTCCTTTGTACTCATCGGACGAGATCATTTCCGCCGGCTCGAATCCCAACAGACTAAACTTTGGGGCCGCTTTTCCCGTTTCGATAAGGGTGAGCTTATCTTTCTTCTGAAGTGTGTACTCATTCAGATACGAGGAATAGAACCACGATGGGGCATCCGGCAACGCGGGCTTTTCGGTCACGTCGCTGAATGTGGCTTTCAAGACCTCATCGTTACTGTCGTTTGACTGCACGACCTCAACGGGTAATAGAGTCGACTTGTCGACCGTTAACCTTAATAGGTTGGTGTGGTCTGGCCTGATCTCAATGACCTCGCCCTCAGAATTGATAATGCGTTTGCGAAGCGAGAATTCGAACACATACCGTTCTCGATCTCCCGACCGAACCTTTGACATCGTTTTCTTTACCGTTTGATCAGCGAGTATCTTCGGCAGAGCGTATTTCAACGACAGCGGAGAATTCTGCAAGTAGATATTACCAAACGATTTGAAGGACGGATTGCTCTCTACGTAGACTTTCTTGCCTTTTTTATCGAGCGTGAACTGCTCGGTACCGTTATAGGCCAAGAATCTCCCAGCACCTGAGAACTGAAAGCGAAACTTCGAGGTTCCTTCAGTAGGCTGCAATTCCAGGAAGGCGTTCGCCTGTTCAGTTATTAGGCGGTCCTGTGACGGTACTTTGAATTCGAATCCGTACTTGTATCCCAGTAATTTCACCGAACGCAACTTATTGACGACCTTCAGCAAGATCTTCTCTGGCGAAGGATCTTCTTGCGCAAACAGCTGAGTCGAAACGAACAGGAACGAGAGTGCGATAAGGACAGAATTTCTTTTCATCGGGGCGATCTCCTTAGCGCATAAGACGCAGTTTGAGCCATTCGCCGGCCAGCCACTTCCGATAGTTCAATAGACCATTCGCGATCGGATCGTTCCTTTAACTTCCTTTAACAGCTCGAACGCTTCTTTAGCGATCTTCGATTCAACGTCGAGGATCACGTAGCCGATCTCCTCGTTGGTCTTGAGATACTGGCCGGTGATGTTAATGCCGCGTTTCGAGAGACGTGAGTTTATCTCGCCGAGCACGCCGGGAATGTTGCGGTGTATATGCAGGATCCGATGTGTCCCGGCTTGCGGCGGCAAGGAAACGGGCGGTACCGTGTGTGAACCCTCGCTGGTGCCGAAATCAAGATATTTGATCAGCTTTGCCGTCACATCAAGCCCAATGTTCGCCTGTGCTTCTTCCGTAGAGCCGCCGATGTGCGGCGTTAAAATAACGTTCGGCAAATTCTGAAGTACGCTGACAAACTTGTCGCCGGACTTTTCGGGTTCTTCAGGGAAAACGTCTATCGCGGCTCCGCTCAGTTTGCCGGTTGAGATCGCCTTCTTAAGGGCGTCGATATCCACAACGTCGCCGCGGCTGTGATTGATAAGAATACTCCCCTTTCGCATCGCCTTTAACGTGTCGGCGTTGATCATGTTCCGTGTCGTCCTATCAGACGGAACGTGAAGCGTGACTATGTCAGACCGCTTCAGCATTTCTTTCAGATCACGCATCTGCTTGGCGTTGCCATGCGGCAGTTTTGTCGCTATGTCAAAATAGATGACCTGCATTCCCATCGCTTCCGCCATGATAGAGACCTGCGAGCCGATATTTCCGTAGCCGATAATGCCGAGAGTTTTACCTCGTAGTTCGAAGCTTCCTTTTGCCTCTTTTAGCCATTCGCCGCGATGAGCAGCAGCATTTTTATCGGCGATCTTTCG
This sequence comes from uncultured Chloracidobacterium sp., assembly GCA_964436265.1. Lineage (GTDB taxonomy): Bacteria > Acidobacteriota > Blastocatellia > Pyrinomonadales > Pyrinomonadaceae > OLB17. The sequence goes on from CAYTDJ010000001.1 coordinate 26,643, forward strand.
AATTAGCATCACGGATAGGCCGATGATCAGCTCTGCGACCGAACGCGTGTTTGCGTGCGGCGCGTTAAAGACTGCAATACCTTTTTCAGTCGCCGCCTTCAGGTCGATCTGGTTTACGCCGATACAAAACGCCCCGATCGCGAGGAGTTTGTCCGCAGCCTCAAGTACGTTTTTCGTGACCTTGGTCTTTGAACGAATACCGAGAAGGTGAACGCCGCGAACTGCCTTTATCAGATCCGCTTCGCTTAGGGCACCGCCGATTCGCTCGATGTGCGTGTAGCCGCCGGCTTCCAGTTCTTTAACGGCAGCATCAGAGATATTCTCGAGCAGAAGGATCTTGATCTTGTTTCTGGGATAGGATGTCGATGCGATCGCCATAGGAAGAAAAAGTATATCAAAGTTCGGACAGGGTTCATCGCGGCCGCATTCGGGTTTTGCATGCCCGCTCGGGTTCAAATATCATCAAGAAGTTCCCAAACTTTTCAGGAGACAAAAATGAACGACAACAAGATCTCTCGCCGCGAGATGCTGCGAAATTCTGCCCTTGCAGGCATTGGAATTAGCCTTTTGGGCGGCAAGGCCGTCGCATCTGAAGCCAGCGACGCGACCCTTGAGAGCCTGATCGCCGGCCCGGCACCGGCCGCCAAGACGATGGTCGGCGTCCCATTTGAGCGGCACGAGACGGTCCGAATCGCAATGATCGGGACAGGACTCAGAGGTCGAAGTGTACTGGGAGAATTCGTTGCGGTCCCTGGTGTAAAGATCACCGCACTGTGCGATATCGTTCAGGAAAAGGCAGACAAAGCGAAAGCGATAGTCGAGAAGGCGGGAATGCCTGCCCCGGCGGTCTATGTGAAAGGCGACCGCGGTTATGAAGAATTGCTCAAACGCGATGACATCGATCTCGTTTATATCGCAACACCTTGGGAATGGCATGTCCCTCAGTCGCTTGCGGCCTTGAACGCAGGCAAGCATGTCTCGGTAGAGGTGCCCGCGGCGTACACGCTAAAAGAACTCTGGCAGCTGGTCGACACATCAGAACGCACTCGCAAGCACATGATGATGATGGAGAACTGCTGTTATGACTATGACGAGCTGCTGATCCTGAACATGGTGCGTGCCGGCGTGCTCGGCGAGATCGTTCATGGCGAAGGAGCCTACAACCACGACCTCAGAGAGATCTTGTTTGAAACAAAAGACGAAGGGCTCTGGCGGCGCGCCCATCACACTCAGCGTGACAGCAATCTCTATCCGACTCACGGCCTCGGGCCCGTCGCGAATTACATGGACATCAATCGCGGCGATAGGTTTGATCATATGGTCGCGATGAGTTCGAGCAGTTTAGGTTTACAGGAATACAGGAAAGAGAAACTGGCGGCGGACGATCCGAGACAGAAAGAAGTCTATAAATGCGGTGATTACAACACGAATCTTATCAAGACAGCGAAGGGCCGCACGATACTAGTGCAGCACAATGTGAGTACACCAAGGCCTTACGATCGGATCAATCTGGTTCAGGGAACGAAAGGGATCTTCCGCGATTATCCGTCACGCATCTACATCGAGAAAGACAAGGGCGGGCACCAGTGGCAGCCGATCGATGCATACAAGGCGAAATATGAACATCAACTCTGGCGTGAGGTTGGCGAACAAGCGCGAAAACTCGGCGGTCACGGTGGAATGGACTATCTGATGTGTTGGCGCTTGGTCCAATGTATGCGCGAGGGACTCGTCCCCGACATGGACGTTTACGACGCCGCCGCCTGGAGCGCGCCCGGGCCGCTGAGTGAAATATCGGTCGCCAAAGGCTCGATGCCGATAAAGTTTCCTGATTTTACGAGAGGCAAGTGG
>CAYTDJ010000002.1:0-3357 GCA_964436265.1 uncultured Chloracidobacterium sp.
GTTTGAGGGCCTCGGCCCCTCCGCGCGGTATTTTGCCCTAAGTCTTGTCACATAATCCGACGGGATAGCGTTCATCTTTGCGTTCACGTCGATCCCATATACCTTTGCCGAATTGAGCCCAAAAATTTTCTCCTTCACCTGATCGGTCAAAGGTTTGAACCCAAAACGATTTTGGAGATCTTCGGGCATCTGAAGCCGCCGGAACGCTTCGATCTGCCATTGCGGGCTTCCCCACCAGATAGAATCGGTTCCCCACAAAACGTGGTCCTCGCCAAATGCATCGATCATAAGACCGAGCATGTATGCACACAGCTTGGGCTGCGTTATCACGGTCATTCCGAATGTCGTGCCGAGATCCATATAGACGTTGGTCATCTTTGGATTGCGTTTTCGCATCGCGCACAGATCAGAGACCCACGGAACATCACGAACGGTCTTGAAATCATCATTTACAGCGGGCATTGCATCGCGGACGCCTTTCAGGCCGGCGTGATAGATGAGGAAGTTCATATCCGGAAAATCCTTCGCCGCTTTCTCGACATCTTTAGGACTACTGTGTTCAGTCTCCCAGCCCGGAAGCGGCAACCCTTTATGAACGCAAATGTTTTTGATACCGATCTTTCGAGAGTACTCGTAAAACGGATAGGCCACCTTCTCATCGTCCATCCACCATCCGACGCTGCCGTCGGCGAGCGGCTGACCTGGATAACCTTTCCATGCATCTACTTTTAGTTGCTCGAACTGCCGCTGCATCGATTCGAGCTGCGGCTTGCCCAGGTCCGGCGAAAAAGTTCCGTGGGCAATAAGGCGTTTCGATCTCGCAAGTCCGTTTATCTCGGCACGCGTCTCTATCATCTCTGCCGGGGTAAGCACGTTTTGATCATCGGTCTTTGCGGGCAATCCGGTAATGACCGCCATCGACGTGTCGCTGTCGAGAAACATCTCCTTTATGTAGTTCGCGAGGTAGAGGTCTTCCCACGTGTGCTCACGGCCCTCGAGGCTTGTGTTTCCCCAAGCGGCACCGGCCGCACGGTAACCAGGAATAAGCGGCGGCGTTTTTATGATCTTGTTCGCACCGACGTGATGCGTATGGATGTCAAAGATAAACGGTTTTTTTGGAAACTTCTCATCAGCAGCGAAAGGTTCGAAAAGTTCCGCCGCCGAAACGCTGAAGAACTCGCCGAAGACCGAATTCATAGCGAGAAAGGCGGCCGCCATCCCGCCTGAACCCGCGAGAAATTCCCGCCGCGAAATGCCGAGTCTTGTGCTGCTTTTGTCGGCAATATCGAGCAGGTCGAGCTCGACTCGTTTCTGCTCGTCCGTCTGATCCGGCGGCTCGAATTCCTCATTCGACACTATCTGCGTCGGGATCGGGAGATTCGCGTCGTCAATATCGCATTTCTGTATCCAGCCCATCGTCATCTCCCGTTGACCTCATTGAATGCCGCTGTGATCATCGCGGCGAACGTCGTATCGAACGCGTCCTGCTCGGTTTTGTCATCGCCTGCGAATCTTTTTCTCCAACCGGCGACGTCCAGTTTTTTCATTACGCCTTCGCGGACCGCAGGAAGATTTGCGGCCCCGCTGCCCGTTCGATGAAGTTCGGAACTGACCAGATCGGTCACGACCTCACAAAACTCGGCAAGAAGGTGAATATAGTTTCGTGCGACTTCGGTCCGCATCACCTCACCATGTCCGGGAACCATCGTGTCGAATTTGAGCATGTCCATTCGGCGGAGTGTTTGTCCGAAATCGGCCGGATATCCTCCGAACATGTACGGTACGGGGTGAACGACGAGGTCGCCGGTCATAAGGATCTTTTCCTTTGGAAGAAATATGATCGCGTCGCCGGCGGTATTGCCGCGGCCAAGGTGCAGAATGCGGACTTCGCGGTTTCCCAGGTCGATGCGCAATTCCGAATCGAATGTAAGCGTCGGTGCACGATCGACGATCGTTTTGAATTCCTCCTGAACCGGAGCGAGACCGGCGATCGCTTCTTCATATTCCTTCCGGTCGCCTTCCGTTAGCGGTTTGCCGTTGCCATCCTTGCCGTCCACGAGTATCTGACGCATTCGGTCTGCACGTTTGGGAAATCGTTCAAACCAGCCGGGATTGTATCCCGCGATCTGTTTAGCAGTCTCCGTGTGCGCGATGATAGATAGCCCGGGAAACTCCTGCCAATAGGTACCGTTTCCCATCGTATGGTCGAAATGCCAGTGCGTGTTTACGAGGTAACGAACGGGTTTGTTGGTCCATTGCCGGATCTGTGCGATGTCTTCACGGGCCGATGAAGGAAGATAACAGGAATCGACCACCAGCACTTCTCGATCGCCGATGATAACGGTCGTATTTCCCTGTGGAAACGTATCCGGTGCGTCTTTGTGACGAATGGTGTAAACGCCCTCTGCAAGCTTTTCGAAAGTGCGAACCGAGGTTCGCGAGGAATCTGCGAGAGCACCGTTCGAAATGAAACCGATCGCCAACGCGAGAGATATGAACCGATACTTCCTATTCGTCTTCATAGCGTCACATGCCTATTTGGCCGCCGCCCGTGCGTCCCTTTTTTCCGACAGCTGCTTGAATGCCGCGGCGACCGCCGGCAAGGTTACATAGTTCTTAAAAATGAAGCTCTTGTGTTGAGAGTCCCCGGCAAATGTTTTTCTAAATGGCTCGAGATCGACACTTTTTCGCATCTGTTCAAGCGTCTCACCACGTGAAAACGCAGCTTCGACCTGCTGCTTGATCGAAGCGAGCAGAGCGATCATCGAACGCAGATATGCCGTATCCCGCATCACCGGCCCGTGTCCCGGAACGATCGTCCCTGCATTCAACGCAAGAAGACGTTCAAGTGTCGCTCCGTATTCAAGCGGATATGACGTCGAACCGATGAGCGGTACTGGATAAACGATAAGGTCACCGGAGATAACGATCTTCTCCTTCGGCAAGCGGATCACCAGATCTGCGGCCGTGTGCGCTTTTCCCAGAAAAAGGATCTCGATCTTTCGTCCGTCCTGATCGATCGTCATGCCTTCATCCACAAGGATCGAAGGCAGGACGATCTGAAAATCCTTCGATTCAGCGATGTAGGAGCTGACGAGATCGATATCGCTCGAGTAACCAGAACGTTCCTCTTCGGTGATCTTCAAACCAGCAAGGTTCTCGCCCTTCGCGATCTGCTTTTTCAACAACTCGACAAATCCGGGGCCATTTTCGACCGAGCCTTTTCGATTTGCCGCACCGGTCGTCGGCAGGTCGGTCAATGTACTGCGATGCCCGTTGAACTGAACCCCCGGAAACGCATCACGATAAACACGATTGCCGATGATGTGATCCTCGTGCCAATGCGTGTTGATGACA
>CAYTDJ010000002.1:3457-22698 GCA_964436265.1 uncultured Chloracidobacterium sp.
ACGATAAACACGATTGCCGATGATGTGATCCTCGTGCCAATGCGTGTTGATGACATACTTGACAGGTTTATCGGTAATCCTGCGTAACTCTGCAAGCACCTCGCGCGTGTAATCGCTGGTGATGTTTGAATCTACGACAATAACGTCCCTTTTGCCGACAATAAGGACATTGTTAGGGTTGAACCATAAAGACGCGGGCTCATTACGAACGAGCGCATAAACGCCATTCGCAAGCCTTTCGACCGTGAAATGCGGTTTGCCGTTTCTATTCTGTCCGGGTACAGCCGTCGTCAAAAGGAACAACGCTGCAAGGATCACGATTTTCTTCATCTGTTCCTGATGGTCGATCAGCAAAAGCTGTAACTTCCCGATCCGGTCGCCGACATCTACAACCTTATTACTGACCAGATTGTCATTTTGTTCAGAATTTCGCGCAAGAGGTTAGGGACGAACCGCGAGTTTCACGGGTTCAGCTACAGAAAATATCGCCGAGTTTTCGGCGTTCAGTTTTCGGGGTATGTTTCGCTTCTTTTCTTGCAGGGATAGGTGCCGCCTCGATCAGTCCAATCCAGGCGGACGATCTTGCCGTCCGCGTCGGCAACGAAGGCTACATTCGCATAAAGATGGCGGTAGAAGAATTCTTTTTCGGAAACCGGCGTCAAGGCGATAAACGCCCCCATCGGCCCGCGAAGGGAAAGTTCGCCTTCGCGATATCGTACGTCAAGGAAAAATAACGGGAAGACCTCGTAACGCCCAACAAATTTTCCAAACCGGGATTTGTCGATGGTATCCGCAAAAGTTCGAACCTTTACAGGTTCCACCTTGTCGCCTAGTGCGGCAGCGGGAAGCATCGACTGGAGTTCACCCATCGCCCCGGATTCTATATTCCCGAGATATGTCACGCTGATCTTGCGATCCGGAAAGTAAGAAACGAAACCGGCGTATCCGGAAATGACGCCGTCGTGTCCGTAAGAGACCCTCGGCGTTTTCCTCACGGAGATGCCGAACCCGTATCTGTCACCGTAATCAGTTGTGAGCTTTGCGAGTGACTTCTCCGCGATCAGTTTTCCGTTGTATAGACCAACCTGCCATCGGTCAAGATCCTCAGCGGTCGAGTACACCTCGAAATTGAAAACAGCCAAACTCGGAGCGGATAAGACCGCATTACCGACCCCTGTAACGTAGCCTCGGGCGATCTTGGCATTATTGATCCCGACACCGCTGTTCCGCATCCGCAGCGGCTTGAAAACATTGTCAACAAGAAACTTAGGGAAGGGCGTTCCGGACACCTTCTCCACAATAAGTGCGAGCAGCACAAATCCGGCGTTGCTGTACCCGTAACGAGTTCCAGGCTCCGCATCCGGCTCCAAGGTCGCGATCAGTCGAAGCAGCTCGGCCGAAGACGGTTGCCCACCGCCGTTGTATGGAATGTATTTGGGAAGCCCCGAGCGGTGGGTCAGAAGTTGTTTGATGGTGATCTTTTGCCCGTTCGGAAAATCCGGGAAGTGTTTGGCCAACGCATCGTCGGTTGACAGCTTGCCGCGTTCTTCCAGAAGAAGGATGCACGCCGCTGTGAGCTGTTTATTAAGTGATCCGATCCGAAATCGCGTCCACGGCGTGTTTTGAGTGCGGATATCTCGATCCGAGAACCCGAACCCCTTCTCATAAATGATCTTTCCGTTCTCTGAAACGACAACTGCACCGCTCGCGTCGTTCATTGTTTCGTAGGGGGCGATTATACGGTCGAATGTCTCACCCGGCCCAGCTGACACCGAACCCGCCATCGCCAAGGCGAGCAACAATGCAGCGGGAAAGCGAACGGCGGCTCTTTTGAAATTATCACCACGACCATTGCCTTTCCGCTGCATTTGTTCACCTCACGTCACTTTTGGGTTTTCCGCGGCAGTTTGCCGTCCATCATCGCGGTTTGGTAAACGAACGCTGCGATTATGGTCGATGCCTGTTTCATATCGTCCGCCTGTATGCGGTCGAAGTTATCCTGGTTTGAGTGATGCGTGCGCGTATCGTACTCCGCTTGGTCCTGAATGAACTGGAAACCAGGCAAGCCGATGCCGTCGAACGCTAGATGATCGGTACCGCCGGTATTAGACAGAGTCAGTGTTTTAGCGCCAAGATCGGCAAACGGCGTAAGCCACGATTCGAAAAGAGGTTTGATATTTGCGTTCCCCTGAAGATAAACACCTCTTATCTTTCCGGTACCGTTATCGAGATTGAAATAGCCGGAAAGCTTGTCATAATCAGGCCCTTTTACGAGCGTTCCGTTCTTCATCTCGCCGAAATGCTGCTTCACGTAATTTGACGAACCGAAAAGGCCCTGTTCCTCTCCGCTCCAAAGTGCTACACGGATGGTGCGTCGCGGTTTTAGCCCTGAAGCAAGGATAATGCGTGCCGCTTCCATCATGGCGGCACATCCGGCGCCGTTGTCCGTTGCGCCTGTGGACGAATGCCAAGAATCCAGGTGTCCGCCGAGCATTACGACCTCGTCCTTCAATGCCGGATCGGTGCCGGGGATCTCGGCGATCGTGTTGTACTGCATCGGGTCTTCGTCGTGATACTGTGCATTGACCTCGATCGTCATTTTCGGCTTGGCGCCGTTCTTTATCATGCGAACGAGGCGATTGTAGTCTTCCGAGGCCATCGTCACCTGCGGCATCATGTTCGCTTCGTATTTCTTGTTTTGCGGCTGGAAGGCGGGCGAAGCAAACAGGTCTTCGATAGACTTTAATTCGCCCATTTCGATCCCGACACTCGCGCCTTGCACGAACAGAGTACCGCCGCTGCCGCCGCCGCTATTGTCGATCATCACCGCCGCACTTTCGTCTTGAAGGAACTTCATCTTCTGGGCCTGCTGGTTGAAGAAATCGGTGATCTGCTTAAAGGCCGAAGGCGGCGGACCACTGCCGTCATTCGGGCCCGGAGCAGGTTCCGTCGCCATTTTTGACAGGTCCTCGTCGCCGAATCGTTTCATCAACGGCTTATCAATGGGTTTAAGCGGACGTTCTCCGGACACAAGCACGATCTTGCCGGCGAGCTGGCCTTTATACTTTGCAAGGTCGTCATTTGTTTTCGCATCAAGAAAGACCACTTCGCTTGTTACGGCACCTTTGGTAGATGGCGACCAGGCTTTCGGGTAAGCGATGACCGGAAAATACTGCGGCTCGTTCACCACCGCGGTAAAGCTCTTAAGCGACCAGCCTCGGCCGAAAGGTCCCCAGGATTCGAGATGGGCGTTTTGCATTCCCCATTCCTTCATCTTGTCGCGGGTCCATTCGTTCGCCCGTTTCATATTAGGCGAACCGGTGAGGCGTCCGCCGATGACGTCCGTCATATAGGACAGTGTCTGCATCACTTGCGAACGGTTTAGACCTTCGTCTCGAATCTTGTCGATCGCTTCCTTTGGTGCCGAATAGACGGCGGCTGCGGTCTGCGCGAATGCCGCGTTCGGGATAAGGAACGCAAGCAAAAGGGCGCCGGCAATGAATTGTCTTCGTAGCATATAGAAAATAGTTCTCCGTAGTCAGCCGTGAAATAAATACGAACTAACTACGGATGTGGATGAGATTTTGTTCCGGCACGTCAGCCGTATCAACTAATTACCGATCACCGATGCAGGCAGCGGTTTATCTACCACCGGACGAGTCGCACGATTTGCCAACGTCCAGCCTGTCGCAAAGATCGTCTTTACGACCTTCTCCATTGACTCGAAATTGATCTTCTCGACCGAATCGGAAACCTGGTGATAGTCGGCGTGGCTTCCGTCCATGTAGAAAATGATCGGAATGCCTTTCTTCGCATAGTTGAAATGGTCCGAGCGGTAAAAGAACTGCTCAGGGTCTTTCGGGTCGTCGTATTTGTAATTGAAGTTCAGCTTGAGGAACGAATTGTTTACCTGTTCGCTTACTTCGCCAAGCTCAGTGCTCATCATCTTTGACCCTATCGAGAATACTTCACCCTGCTTCGGCAGATTCTTGTTTTGCGGATGATTTTCATCGCCCGCGTTTTGATAACGGCCGATCATGTCGATGTTCAGTTCAGTAATTATCGAATTGATCGGAACCGTCGGGTTATCGGCAAAATATTCGCTGCCCCAGAGCCCTTTTTCTTCACCTGCGTGCCATATAAAGAGCATCGACCGCTTTGGTTTCACGGCACCTTCGGCAAACGCCTTGGCGATCGCCATTACCGCCACGGTTCCCGAACCGTCGTCGTCGGCGCCGTTCCAGATCTTGTCAGGGCCGGGAAAGAACGGATTCATACCGACGTGATCGTAATGCGCGCCGACGGCTACGTATTCGTTCTTCAGAACGGGATCGGAGCCTTCGAGAATGCCGACGACATTCTGCGTGAAAATGTTTTCGGTCCTGACGTTTACGGTTGCCGAGCCTTTCTTAGACGCATTCAGGTCAAACGACTCCATCGGTTCGCCCGAAACCGTCTTGCTGAATAGATTTGAAGCGCTGAATTTTTCACCCTGAAAAAGCGAAGCTAGCAATTTGGGAGACGCGGTGATCATAGGTATCTTGATCTGCGATTCCTGCTTCCCGAATTCGACCACGCCCTTCTCGGATTGGTTCCATTTCGCGCCGTCCCAGTTCGCCATGCCGCTGAAGGATGAGAAGTTCAGAACAGCCTTTGCGCCGTTCGTTTGCGCGTAAAGCGGAGGCGAAAACCAATCTCCGCCTGCCGGACCTTTGAGGTCGCCGAAAGTGACACCTTTCGGCAATGCGTTCACGACGATAACGATCTTGTCTTTTACATCAATGCCCTCGTACGGGTTGATATTCTTAGATTTGATCACCCAACCATTCCCGGCAAAGACGAAATTGGCGTTGGAGAAATTTGAAGCGACGAGCGAGGTCAAAAAGTCCTTTCCATAATCGTACTGCTGACCGTTGACCTCAAACTTGGTCGTGTCTGCAACGATCCTCGAATGTCGAAGCGGTACCTTTTGAAAATAGGTTCCGTCACCGCCCGCCGGCTTTATTCCCCAGCTGGCAAGATGTCCTGCAATGTACTTCGCGGCGATATCGAGGCCTTTCGACGGCGTGTCGCGGCCCTCGAGTTCGTCCGACGCAATGAATGTTAAGTATTCCTTTAATTGACGGGCCGTGATCGAATCTACGTTCCCGAAAACAGGGGCCGCTGCCGCCCCTTTACCATCTTTTTTCTGAGCGTTCAGTGTAGCCGGGACGCCGAGAACAAAGACGAATAATAGAGCGGCCGCGGAAATGTGTTTGATTGCTTTGGTCATGAATTTGTAAAGATATGACGTTATGTCCTTCGGATGTTGAGCTGTTTCATCTTCGAACATAGCGTGCTGGTACGCATATTCAGCAGTTTTGCCGCACGGTTTTGACGGCCGCCTGCCACTTCCAATGCCGATTCGATGAGTTGAATCTCGAAACGGGCGACATTCTCATAAAAATCGATGCCCTTTTCAGGATCGATGTGAACAGGCTGCGTGCGCAGAGCCGCCTCGTGCAGCAGCGAACGAATCATCGATCTAAGGACTTCCATTTTCGTAACGAACTCGGTACTGCTTCTTCTTGCTAATACATGGGTTGCCATACGTACTTCCTAAATCGAGGCAATCCTGGTTGCCGGAATGGATCTCGGCCTTGGGATACGAAACCGCCTAGATCCCCGCCACGGCAATGCCATCGGGCACTTTGCCCGTCTCGACACGGCCCGTGACCTCACCGGTGTCGAGGTTTATCTTGAGTACCACATCGGGTTGTCCCGCAGAGACGAAAGCTGTCTTGCCGTTCGCCGAAAAGACTATTCCGAGCGGTGCGCTCTCAAGCTTGATCCTTTTCAATTCTTTCTTAGATACGCTGTCAATGATCAGAAGTTCCTTTGATGCCGGCATCGTGCAAACGACTGCTTTTCCGTCCGGCGTAAATTTCACCCGATACGGACGTCCGCCTATGTTGATCTTCTCTTTCGACTTCAAAGCTGCCGTATCTACCACTTCTATCATTCCGTCGACATTTAATCCTGCCCAAACCTCTTTGCCGTCGGGCGAAAGGTCGATCGCCTCGGGCTGCTTGCCAACCGGGATGTGCGTTATCTTCGACGCTGCAGGCGGAGCACTTTGAAACTCGAACGCCGTAACACTGTCGGAACCGATATTCGCCGTGTAAAACTTCTTTTCGTCCGCCGACACGGCGATCATGTGGGTCGCATTTTGCCCGCTGCCCATCAACCAATCGACCTTATTCGCGGCGGGATCGTAGCGGGCGATCATCCGGTTAGTCTCCGCCGTGAAATAAAGCTTTCCGCCGAGCATCTGAATGCCGTGCGGCCGGAATAAAGGTGAGAGATCAACTCGCCTGAGTTCTTTTGCCGTTGCAACATCGATCACCGACAGCGAGTTGCCCGGAGTCTGGGCTCCATAGTTTGCTACAAACGCGGTCTTTCCGTCAGCCGAAAGAACGACCTCATGCGGAGAATCTCCTGTCGGAACTTTTGCCGTTACCTTCATCGTTGCCGGGTCTATGATCGCGAGCGTCGCATCCGTTTTGTTGAGAGCTACCAGAACCGGCTTCGTCTGACCGATAACGATCACGTAGTTCTTAAAGAAGATGACGACGCCAAGGGCGATCAAAGTTACGAATTTTTTACGGATCTTCATATCTGGTTCACCGGCAAAATGACCATTTCGTGATTTTAGTCACGATTTCATGAATTTAATACGAATATGTGACGAAACGCTAGCGATGTGGGATGAATGGGGCGAATCGCTTCGGAAACGAACATCTTGAATTATGTTCAGGTTTGATTTTCGAAGAGTTCGACAAATCGTTCTCGATAATTCCTGCTCAACGCGAGTTCGGTCCCGTCGCGCAGGATCACGGCATAATCACCGCTGAACATCGGGTGAAGCTCTTTGATGCGGTCGATGTGAACGACCGTCGACCGGTGTATGCGGAGGAATCTGTCAGGATCGAGCTTTGTTTCGATGCCGTTCATCGTTTCGCGGATCATATGAGTTTCGCGGCCGACGTGAAGCTTCACATAATTTCCGGCAGCCTCTATCCAATCGATCTCATCGGCTTTTAGAAAAAACACGCGGCCGGTAGTCTTTACCACGAGGCGTTCCAGATATTTCTTTTCCGTCTTCAGATCGGCGATAAGCGACGTCAGTCTTTCGTCGATCTTTCCGTAACGTTTTCCGTCGATCTGTTCGCGGGCGCGCACAACGGCTCGATGAAGCCGTTCGCGTGTAAACGGCTTAAGCAGGTAATCAAGCGCATGCACATCAAATGCCTGCAGAGCATATTGGTCATAGGCGGTAACAAATACGACCGTTGGCATATACTTGCCGTTGAGCGATCTGATCACCTCAAAACCGTTCTTCTCAGGCATCTGTATATCGAGGAAAACAAGGTCGGGCTTCTTTTCCTTGATCGCACCAACAGCGTCAACTCCATTTCCGCATTCGCCAATGATCTCGATCTCGTCCTCGTCACGAAGAAAACGCTTCACGCGTTCGCGCGCAAGAGGCTCGTCGTCAATGATCATCGTACGGATACTCATATCGCGTCGCTTTCCTTGAACGGTATCTCGAGACTCACTTTCAGCCCTGATTCGGCAGGCGAGTCAAGGACAAATCGATGGCTGTCGCCATAAAGGTGCTTTAGCCTGCGCCGGGTGTTCGAAAGCCCGACACCTTCGGTCACGTTGCTCACGTCGCCTGAAGGAACACCTAATCCGTTATCGCTCACGGAGATCAGCAGATGTCCGTTGCTGCGGACGCTTTCGATGTCGATGCGGCCTCCTTCAGCTTTGGGGCTGATGCCGTGTTTGATCGCATTTTCGACCAGCGGCTGAAGGATCATGTTAGGGACGCTGGCGTCGAGCGTGTCCGGTGCGATGTCCATCTCGACCTTTAGCCGGTCCTGAAAGCGCATCTGCTCTATTTCGAGATACTTATTAAGGAACTCCAGTTCCTGTTTTAGCGAGATCTCCTGTACCTCAAGGTTCTCGAACGACATTCGCAGCAGGTCGCTGAGGTCGGTAAGCATCCGATCAGCAGCGTCAGGATCACGGTGTACAAGTTCGGAAATAGCATTCAGCGTATTGAACAGAAAATGCGGATGCAGCTGCATCTTAAGTACCTGAAGGCGAGACTGAGCAAGTCGCGCTTCAAGTTGTGAATTACGGAGTTCGCGTTCGCGGTATTTCTGATAATAGTTGTAGGCCGACCAGATACCGACGACCCCAAAATAGATCAATATGCTCAGGTGTACGTTTACGAGCAGAAACACCTTGTAGGCTTCTAGGAAGTTGGGAAATTCCCGGCCCGGCGGGTAACCCATCTTGGTGAGAATGAAGGCATCGAGCGCGAGTTGGACCAGAGCGGTAAGAATACCCGTGACGACGTGGATCGGAAGCGATATCTTCCACTTGCCCTCTTCAAACGGGAAGCGTTTTGCGAGAAAAAGTATCGCAGGGCTAAGCGCGAACCAGATGTAGCCGGAAACCAGCTGCCACGAGAGGATTCGCCAAATCGGCAGCGGCTCTTTCGAGAGCTGATTCTGGAACGCGAACATGCTTGTAAAAAACAATGCGAACAGCGTCCAGACGCCAAAGATCGCGATCCATTTAAAGGTTCGTCGATTGCGGAAGTTTTCGGGATCCATTGAAGAAGTTTTTACCATCGAACGAAGATTAACACCAAAGACACTGTGATGAAACGAAAATAAACGCGGACGAGACGCTAAATATTAACTTGCGCGGCGTAGGTGTCCGCCGTCACATTTTTGACACTTGAACGATCGGATAATAAGAACAAACCTGAATTTTTCGGAGAGTTCGATGCATAATAAAAAGATAACAAAAGAACACCTTATCCAACGCCGAGGCGAGATCTTGGCACAACTTGGCCGTCTGGACGACGATATTCATAATGAACTTGACCACCACCCCGATGAGCAATCCATTCAACTGGAGCAGCAGGAAGTTACGCTTTCAATGGTTGATGGGCTTAACAAGGAGCTTAAAGAGATCGAGATAATGCTTCTCGAAGAAGAGGAGTCGAACTGAACTAAGCAGATGTAGTACGTTGTTCGTGGTTTTCCATTTTCAGCCGTTCTTCGAGCAGTCGGGTCGAAACGGTAAGAAAATCATGTGCGGTCAATATCCCGATAAGTTTTCCATCCTTGCAAACCGGTAAACAGCCGATGTTCTTGTCACGCATAAGGTAGAGTGCGTCAAGCGTACGAGTCTCCGGTTCGATCGTGAACAGCTTTGTTTTCATTATTTCCCGAACAATGAGTTCCTCGGCCGCGCGTGATTTTTCTTCGGCAAAGAAGCGGAGCAGGTCGCGGTGAGAGACGATCCCGACTAGCTCGCCTTTGTCGTTCTCTACAGGAATATGACGGATATGTTTCCATTCCATCAGGCTTGCGGCGAGATCGACAACGTCGTCCGGCCGGACAGTGAACAGGTCACGCGACATGAATTGCTCGACAGTGCGGAAATTATCGACCCATTCCGAATGGTCGGCAATACGAGCCAAAGGCCAAGTGTGCAGCGGTTCGCCCCTTTCCTGATGTCTGATCATCTCGGACGTCAGTGCCCGCATTCTAATGTTCATCTTGGCGGATTTGTCCATAGACGAGAGCGAATCCAGGATCCACTTCGCACCGGTCATTTCGGCTTTCACGCGTTCTTCGAGGATGCCGGTAAAGCGGTCTATATCCGCAGTATCGACCGCGGCCGCGTTCAACCCGTGACGCGCAAGAGGTAGAAGTTCGTTTAGGATCAAGTCCATCGAAGTGTAGGTTCGTTTGTCGAGCCAGGTTAGCTGTGATTTCAACCCGAACCGCGCGGCGCTGAAGAAATTGGTCTTTGCGTCGTCAAATGACAGCAGCTTTGTGATGTCACCGTTTATCTCCGGCAACGCCCGCATCAGCCCGAGGAATAATGCAGAATTAGCCATCTCATCTGCCACCGTCGGTCCGGCGGGAAGGAAACGAGCCTCGATACGAAGGCCAGGCATACCGTCCATGATTCCGTAACATGCGCGATTCCAGCGCCAAACTGTCCCGTTGTGCATCCGCCAGGCGCTGAGATTCGGTATGCCTCCGCCCTTTAATACCTCGAGCGAATCTTCCTCGAGATCACGTGTGAGTATGATCCGAAATCGGGCTACATCTTCATGAAATATGTCGAGGATAGAATCTTTGACCCATTCGTGGCCAAACGTGACGCGGGCAGGCCGGCTGCGTTCCTGATGAGCCGCACCCCGCTCATCTACTGATTGCTGAAACAAAGCAAGCCGCGTTTCGTGCCACAAACGGTGTGCAAGAAGAATCGGCGAGTTTACCGCCGATGCGAGCACAGGTGCCGTAATTGCCTGCGCCCAGTTGTAGAACCTCGTGAAATCATTGACCGGCACCTGCATATGGACCTGGAAACTCGTATTGCAGAATTCGATGAACGTATCGTGCAGATGCAGCCGGATCTCATCAAGGCCCTTGATATGCACCATCCGGTCGTCGCCATGGAGCGCCGTCAGAACACGATTAAGCTGTGCATACCTCGGAAAGGGGGTAAGGTAGTCTTCTACCAGGTCGGACTTCTGGATCGTCGGCAGGATACCGCAAAGCACAACGTCGCCGTCATACTGCCGCATCGTGCGCTTTACGATGCCGATTATCTCGTTAAGTTCGCTCTCGAGCTTTGAAAGACAGTCACCCTCAAATGCTAAAGGTGTGAGATTCGCTTCCAGGTTAAAGCGGCCGATCTCGGTCGTTAGCCTCGGGTCACGCGCAGATTCGATCACCTCGATCGCGCGAGGTGCGGGATGCATGGACGAATCTACGAGGAACATCTCCTGCTCGGCACCGATACGCGAAGCGTCAGATTCCATCATCCCGCCTTCGAGCATTTTTTCGAGTGCGTACAGGTCGTTGAGCACAGCTCGCGTGAACGCCCGATGTTCCGATTCGTCGGCTTGGGTTTTGACGGTCTTTTCACCCATTTCGGCTGGTTATCCTGATGCCCCAAGAATAGTCCAATTTCATATGACGCGTGTGATGCTGGTCACAATTTTCGAAATGGACTGTGTGTATCAAATTTTCGTCGGCTGACGACGAGCCGATTGTCATGCCAGCGTCGCTTGCGAAACCCCAGCAAGTGGAACACTTGCAGCGGAAAGAACCGGGCCACATTCGTGTCGATATCGAATGTATCCGGATCCTTTTCGGACCGATGGACGCCCGGCAAATGTCGCATTATGTTACCGACGTTGAGCCGCCGGAGAACACCGGAAAGCCATAGCCAGAATGGAAGTATCTCGCGGCCGATAAAGAAACCATCCTCGCCGAGCTTCTGATAGAGCGGCATGATGACGAGCCCCTTCTCATCCGCCAGAACCGGGCCGTTTCGGTCATTTGCCAGTAATTGCGACCTGCGTATCGGGTCGAAATTATTAAAGCCCGGAAGCATCTTGAATTCGTCGGCAGCGGTTATCGCATGCCTGTACCTTACCTCCAGGATCTTGGGCCGCTTGGTCGCCGTGCGAAGAACATCATTGAATCGTCGAAGCTCGTCGCTTTCCTCGACGATCCCTGCATTTACCATCGCTCTCCAAGTCAGTGCTTCGTGAACAGCAAGGGTAGATTCCGCGTAATGCTGGCCGCCTTCGTATCCCAGGGTGACGGCCCCGAGATTGTTCAGGTATTCCAAAAGGGTTCCCTCGAGCTGTTCTTCGATACCGAGAAGGATGGTCACGGGTAATTTCTGGGCAAATGCACGGTTTCTCAGCGTGTCGCCAACGGTCGCAAACGGGACTCCCTCGGCCGATGTCGAATGAAGGTCAAGTGCGTAAACCTCGTCTTTCGCAGACGAAAGTATCTGGTTAAGGTCTTTCAGCAGTTCTGCTTGTTCCTTGTCTTCGGAAAGATGGGGCGGTATGGCCGTGTCGGGCAAGCTGCGTATGACGTTTTCGGGCGTCCAGTGACGATTGAGATCGGAATCGATGAACCTCACGCCTTTTTCCATCGCACGAACATTTCCGCGAAAGAAATAGACCCTGCCGTTTAACTTTGGAGGAACCGCCCGCATCGTTTCAGCGACGCGTTCGAGGGCTTTGGCGCCGGCGGCTTCGTTTCCATGAATACTGCCGAACGCTATCAACGTCGGGCCCTCCTGATCGCCGATGAATTCAGCGATCAAGTGCCTGTCCGACTGGTTCGAGTGCATCTCCATTGGTCTGATATACTTTCCGTGATCCGTCTGCTTCTATATCTATGAGTAATGTCGATCTGCTCACCGGAACGGTCAAAGGCCCCGGAAAGCTGCCCTACGAATACGTGTTCATAACCCGCGATAGCGGCCGCGCGCGGATCGGCGAATTTGTCTTTTACGAAACATCTATTGGCGGCGAGGTACGTCAGATCGTCGGCACGATAAAAGAACGAACCTTGGTCAGAAATCTCCCTGATGCTTTTCTGGCCGATCCGCTCACGCCTCCGTCCGCTGTCGCAGAGCTTGTCGGCATCGAAGGCGATCTTGAGATCTACCAGGTTACGGTCGAGACGATCGGCTACTTCAGCGTAAGTCTCGGCGATTTCGTAAACCCGCGAATTCCCCCTCGGCCGGGCGATGGCGTTTACCTTACGTCTAGCGGGACCCTTTCCCGAATGCTGAGTCCGAAACAGCAGGCCGAAACGGGTTCCGCCCACATCGGAAGCCTTCTCACCCGTAATCCCGGAGAAGTCCCAGTCGTTCTGTCTGTCAAAGACGTGGTTTCCACGCATCTCGCAATACTCGCCTCGACCGGATCGGGCAAATCGTACACAGCCGGTGTGCTGGTCGAGGAACTGATGCAGCCATACAACCGCGCCGCGGTACTCATCGTCGATCCGCACAGCGAGTATCACACGCTTTCCACTATTCAAGGCGATTTGCGGTTTTCAGGCAGTGACGGCTATCACCCGGAGGTCAAGATATTTACGCCGGACAAGATCAAAGTCCGATTTTCAACCCTTTCGGAGGGCGACGTGAAATACCTGCTTCCCGAAGGCACATCCGACAAGATGCTGCATTTCCTCAGCCAGGCGTTTCGAAGCCTGAATGACCGTTTGCGTGCGGAAGGCAGGCGTGACTATCTCTACAACTATCACGACCTTCGCGACGAGGTTCAGCGGCAGCAATACGGAAAGGAAGGTGACGCCGGCGACGGAGGAAATGTGTCGTCGATTCAGGGACTGTTATGGCGGCTCGATTCGCGGTTTGATAAGACGGACAGCATTTTCCACGCACACGAACACATCGAATTACAGGAACTCTACCGTCCCGGCCGCGTGACCATACTTCAGCTTTCTGATATCGAACAGCACGAACAGCAGGTCATCGTCGGGACGCTGCTTCGCCGAGTGAACAAGGCGAGAATGATGACCACCCGACACGAGGTAGAAACCGGGGAGAACTTTCTGGATTATCCCGTGTTTACTCTGCTTGAAGAAGCGCACCGCTTTGCTCCTGCGGGAGCGAGTGTCGTTTCGACAAACGTGCTCAAGCAGATCTTGAGCGAGGGCCGAAAGTTCGGTGTCGGCATCGGCCTGATCACTCAACGGCCGGGAAAGCTCGACCAGGACGTGCTTTCTCAGTGTATGACGCAGATCATCATGCGGATAGTGAACCCCATCGATCAACAAACGGTCGCACAGTCGGTCGAAGGCGCGGGCCGAGCGATGCTCGCCGAACTTCCCGCTTTAACAAAAGGGCAAGCGATAATCTCCGGTGTCGGGATCAACACGCCCGTAATGTGCCGCATCCGTCCTAGACTAACGGTTCACGGCGGAGAGACGTTTGACGCTCCGGCTGAATGGTTGAATTGGCACTCCTCCGGAGAGGCGGCGAAACGCAGCCACGATGAGGCACCGTATTTGAAACCCACATCTGATAAAAAGCCGGAGAAGATCGGGAAAATCAGGATCTGAACCTTTCTATTTGATCTTGTTGAGTTCCTGGCCGTTTGCGCCGGCAATGTCCTTCCTTACAAGCAAGACGAGATCAACACCCGAACGCAGTTTGTACGAAGCGTAGTATTCGTAGTTTGCCGAGTATTTGCGCATTACGTCACGGTCCTGCTCGCCTTTCTTTGCGACGATCATTTCGGGAGGCGGCGTTGTATCGGCAATGCGGCCGTGAAAGACCGCTTTGGGATAATCGCGCATGTACCACACGAGCGGCCAATAGTCAGGCGAAACGATGTCGATAGCCGCGTCCTTTCCTTTGCCGCTCACGTCGGCAAAATGTTCGATGTCGCGGACCATATCGAGAAACTCACGCTGTGTGTGTGCATACACCATCGGCGCGTCTTCGTCATCGTATCGGACAAAATTGAGAATATACGTTTGATAAGCGAGTATAGCGGTAGCGACACCGGCTGCAGCCAACCCGACACCTCTGACGGCATTCTTTTCCGATTCGAGAAGTTCGTTCACTGCATAGCCCGCCGCAATACACATCGGCAAGAGAAAACTCAGCGCGAGCCAGGGGGTTTTATAGGGAATGATCGTGTAGGCGAGAAAAAGCCCGAACGCCCACAGAGCAGTGAACATTGCGACTCGATCACGTCCCTTTACCAAGGCAAGGATCAACCCGACCAGCGACAGCACCATGATCGGCCCATCTGACTGCATTCCCCACTCGACGTATGCCCAGATGCCGTTTTGTGTGTGGTCTTTGCTTCCAGTTTTCAACCAAATCTCGTAGGCTTCGTAAAAGCCTTTTACACCATCCGCGTACGTAAAGAACGACGAAAAGAAGAGGACGATCAGGTAGGCGATCAGAGCCGATGCAGCAGCGTAAATGAGTATCGTATCGTTTCGCGTTCCATGTGCGTTTCGAAATGCGGCAATGGACGGCTGCACAAATTCCGATACGAGTTCTCGCGCCGGCTTCCCTCGTCGGTCCCATCGATAGAGCCCGTAAACAAGCCCTGCCGGGACCAGCACGATCAACAGGTAAAATAAATTCGTGAGGCTTTCGGCGCTCGGGCCGCTTGTCATTTCATGAACGCGTTTGCCGAAATCCGTCGCAACATCCGGAAGTTTGTTGGCGATCACGCCGGCAAGCGCAACTGACGCAATAACTGCAGCTGCAAATATAACGCCGGGAAATCGATCTTGCTTAGCGGCTCTAGCGATCTGTTCGCGCGCCCAAACGCAGAAGCACGCTATAGCCATCGTTCCAAGCGTGATAAACGTTGTCTCTTTTGTCGCGAGCAGGAGCGCAACGCATGCGGCGGCGAGAAGCAGGTAGATCGGTCGTCCGCCGTTCCATTCGCGAAGCATTCGAACCACGAAGAAGATCAATGCTCCCTCGACCGCGAACAGGCCGATCCGCAGCGTCCAAAGCAAGGTCGTATTCTCTCCTGCGACCGCCGGAGCGACACGCATCACGGGCGGCAGGAAGCAAACGAACAGGATCAGAGCGATCCAGAAGATCGCGCCGGGGCCTGCCCGCTCCTTTTCAATAAACAGCAGGATGGCGAGAACAAATCCGAGCCCGAGAAACACAAAGAAGATCTCGTGAATGAAGTATCGCGAGATGTAAACCATTCCGGGCGAAATGGCTAGGAACAATGCCGCGAATATTGCGCCGATCCGGCCGATATAAGGCCTCAAATAGAGAGCAAGAATAACGATGAGAACGCCCCAGACGGCGACGCTCCATCGAACAGGCACGGTATCCAGTCCGAATACTTCAACAAAACCGAGCGTGATGTAATAGAGCGTCGGCCCGTGGTAGTTCGCCGGATCGTATTTGTAAACACCGTCACGAAAGAGATTCGTCAGGAACCAACCGTTTACGCCTTCGTCGTGGTGAAACGGCTTTAACCCGAGCATGAAGAAACGCAGAAAGATCGCCGCAGCGGTTATCAGCCCACAGCTTATGAACCACAAGCGATCGTTACCCTCCTCATTTTTCGAGATCGCGATTTCTTCGTCCGTCATACAAGTTCGCTGGCCGTTCTCAATCTGGTCCGAGCGTTATTTGACTTTGTAGACCTTGAATTGCCCGGCCTCTGCTGCGACCGGATAACGCGTGAAGAACGCTTCGTTCGGGCCAAGGTTAGCCCGTTCTTCCGGCGAGATCAGCACATATTCTATACCGTACTTTTCCATCAAGGCTACCGCGTTCGGGCCGCCGCGATAGATCTGTTTCACATCGTCTTCGCGTTGGCGGTAATCGATGCCGTGCGAGGACAGATGTCCCGGATAACGCATCAATGAACGCCTTCCCGAGAGAACGATCGCGGTGTTATACGTCGGCGCGTTTAGAAATAATGCGTTTGGCGGTGTCGATGCCTTCAGACGATCAGCGATGACGACCGCGTCCGGTTCGAATACTCGATAGTTGATCTGGCCGGAAACGGTCCGCCAAACGTCAATAACTCCTGAAACGATCAGGACCGCGAAGCAGATTCCGGCCGCAGCCTTCATAGCGGTTGCCTTGTTCCACATCCAGGCCAATACAAAGACGACGAACGGAATCGAACCAAGGAACCAATAGATCAGTACTTTGATATTGTCCCATTCCCACGGAGCTAGCTTAGCGACGTTTGCAAGTACAAAAAGAAAAACAAACGGTAAGTAGAACAATGCAAGTTCCTTTCCCTTAAACTCAATATGTTCTTTCTTGTCTTTCCCGTGTTTCTTATCGTGACTGGGCTCGCTTTGCTTTGCCGTATACGCCAAATAGATCCCAGCCCCGATCAACGGGAACAACAGGCCCGTATTCTTTATCCAGAACCAGACAATGTTGGTCTCGCGTGCGTCAAATCCAAAATGCCATGCAAAGAATTCCGAGGCATGGGTTGCGCTTCCCGACATTGACCATACCAGTTCCGGTATCGCCATCACGCTGACACCGATCCCAAAGGCAACGAATTCCCTCCATCGATCAAATCTCAACAGAAGTAGAAAACCGGTGACCACGAACAATACGGCCAGGCTATGAAGGTGAACAAGCGGCAGCAAGCCGGCGATTAGGCCAACAATAAAATTCGGCAGTGATTGCCCAAGTGAGTCTTTTTCCCCTGTGTGTTCCGAACTAAACGTCCGCCACAAAAATCCGAGAACGATCAACGTGATCGGCATACCCAGCAAAAGGCTTCGTTGTGTAAGGAAAAGCGTGATCAGCGAATTTCCCCATCGAAAGTCTTCGCCGATCGTGTAGTCCTTTGGCAGATGCTTTAGAAACTCGACAAAGCCTCCGCCTTGCCCGCCAAAGTCGCCAAAGAACCAGAGAAAGCCCAGCCCACCGCTAAAGAAGAGCAGGGGCGGCGCAAGCTTTGCCGCGGACTTACCACCGATCAGGCGGTAAACGAAACGTTCCAATAGGACCAACAACGAGAATGCCCACACGACATTCTGAACAAGCATCGCATCGCGGACCCCGATGCCAAATTTTAGAGATCCGGCCGAGATCAGATCGGCAATGAACGGATATGAAAATTTCGAACCGGCAAAGTTCGGATTCTGCGGCGGAAAATTCGCACCGTCGGCAAAGCTAAATATCGCTCCGAGGTGAAACGGCAAGTCGCCGAGGTTGTTCGAGCCGCCCGTAAAAATACCTTGCGCGTTTTCGATCATCGCCCGATCGAAAAACAAAATGAAGAGAATTAGAAACCCGGCGTAGTAAAAAAACGGCAGGGACTTCTTCAGGTTTGCCCCTTGCAATTTCCCTTTCGCTTTCGCCAGATCGTGGTCGAAAGATCTTTTCCTCTCACCCTTTAGAATAAAAGCCGTCGGGACAAAGGTTATGACGATCGCAGCGATAACTGTCGGAGTGCCAAGCCCGACGAACATCGCAATTACGAATGTTACGGTTCCGAAAATCGCAGATCCGATCACGTTCCCCGCCGCGAT
Organism: uncultured Chloracidobacterium sp.; assembly: GCA_964436265.1. Lineage (GTDB taxonomy): Bacteria > Acidobacteriota > Blastocatellia > Pyrinomonadales > Pyrinomonadaceae > OLB17. The sequence continues at coordinate 21,373 of CAYTDJ010000002.1, forward strand.
CCGCCACATCAAAGGTTCTTCGCGTTCGAATAGGTATGTCAGCGCAAAACCGCCGGCGGTTATCAATGCAATGATCAGTAGCGAGGTCAGCATTTTTAGCGTCGGATACTTCGGTTAAAGGTATACCAATTTGCCCTGAACATAAAAACCACTTCAACCGCTCTTAGCGCGCTTGGCGGTCAATATCAAACTAGACTATACTTTCTGCCAAATCCATTAGCTATCTGAATAGTTCCATCAGTATGAAAATGATCGCCCGTCTCTTACTAACATCGCTTTGTTCTTCAATGATCTTTGCGGGCACCTTGCTTGCAGCAGGTTTCTCCGGGGCATATATCAAAGACTTTCAGGTGTTTGACGAACGATCGGGCCTGGTAACGACCTCTGATGCGATCTACAGGACCGCGGACTCCGAGAATTGGACGGCGCTACCCATTCCCAAAGCTCTCGACGAGCGGATCGCGAGCGCATATTTTATTGTTTCATCGACCGGTTTTGTGATCTTGACAGGAGCTAAGTCAGGTCAAATATCGCTCGCCTCGACTAAAGACGGCGGGGCGACATGGAAGCGAAATGACCTGAATATCGCTGGCATTGCCGATCTTGAACTGGATCTTGAAAGTGCCCGTATCTCAGGCGATCCTTTCGGCGAACTCAGGCTCACGTTTCGCGTGCCGACGAGTTCAAATTTTGTCGGCCGCGCCGTTTACCATTCGACGGACGGCGGCGAAACTTGGCAATTTGCCGAGCGCACGGTCGAACCGAATAGCGAGGCAGAAGTTTCCTCGGTTATACGGAAAGGCAATTGGCACGTCGAAACCAACGGTGAGTGTTTCGGTTTCAAAACCGGATGCATCCAGACAACAAAGCTTTTCATTTCAGGCCGTGAAGCAACGCCGCCTCAGGTAAAGGCAGCGGCACAGCGCGAACGCGAGGCCGCGCAGCTTGAAGCAACTAACGCGCCGATGTTCTCGGCGCCGGGCGGTTCGACAAGGATCAGCCTGAACCGCGGTTTTGATAAATGCCAAAACTCAAGCGTCGCGAGCATGCAGCTTTGGTGGGACAATTCCTATTTCTTCGATGCGAACATCTATTTCAGCGGCCGCAATCGTGCCTGTTCTCAAACGCTAACATCCACTTGGGTAAATCAAGTATCGTCAATGGGTTGGGGGTTGATCCCGACCGTTGTTGGATATCAATCGCCATGCACCGCGTCAGCGACGAGCGCGAAATTCAGTTTCGATCCAACGACGGCGGAGCAGCAGGGGCGAGGCGAGGCGGATATCGCTGCCGCCGACGCCGCGAACATCGGCCTTAGCGCAGGAT
>CAYTDJ010000003.1:0-20193 GCA_964436265.1 uncultured Chloracidobacterium sp.
TGGCTGCGATCGCACGCACCAGGTCAAGTTCGCCTTTTACGGGCTTGCCGTCAGCCTCTACAACGATATCGCCGGCTTTAAGATTAGCTTTGGCTGCAGGCGAATCTTCTCTAACACTATTGATCAGTGCACCGCCGTCAACACCGAAATGTTTTGCAAGCTGTTCTGTAAGCGGAGTCAGTCCGACACCGATCTGCTTCCGATTGCCAAATGCGAAAACGAACGGCTCACCCGGTTTTCCGGGAGCCATCGGAGCTCGTGGCAGCTTTTCGAGATCGGGCATATCCATTTTCTCGAATCCTTCGGGGAACTTAAATGAACCCTCGCCAAACTTCGGTTCCGGACGCTTACCGATCGTAGCGTTCAGTTCACGCTCACTGCCGCCGCGAAGAACGACTATCTTTGCGGTATGGTCGGGTGCGATCTCGCTGATCAAGCGAGTAAGCTTTCGAGAACTGGTTATCTCTTCGCCGTTGACCTTTACGATCACGTCGCCTTCCTGAAAATTGGCTGCTTGTGCCGGAGAATTTTCCATCACCTTAGCTACCGCAACACCGCGAACATCGCGCAAACCTAACTTTGCAAAGTTCTCTTTTGTAACTTCTTCGGTCTGGACGCCAAGGTAACCGCCGTCTCCTCCGAATGAAAACGAAAACACGCGAGGTGCCTCTTTTGGTGCGGGAGGAGGTGTCTGAGCGATAACGGCCACGCCGCCAACGATGAATACGAACGATGTAACTAATGCCTTATAGAACATAGGACCTCCAACAAAATACGATCTCAAATTATTTGGTTGCTATTAGTAATCCAAGTGGTTGCCTCGACCAAAACTCCGCGCTAAACACGGAGATTTTGCGACACACCACTTCCCGGTAAGCAAGAAATGCCTGAGAATAAGACGATTTACGAAGCCTGCGGTTACAAAAATCTGTCGGAATTATCGCAGCTTGGCAAGGCGTTCTGCGGCGGCTTCAAGAGTTTCATCCTTTTTGCAAAAACAAAAGCGCACCAACTGTGAACCCATCGATGGTTCGTGATAGAACGATGAACCCGGTACAACGGCGACGCCTATCCCGCGGATCAGGTGCTTTGTAAATTCGATGTCATTAGGAAAGCCAAACTCTGATATGTCTGCCATCACGTAATATGCGCCTTCAGGATAGTCGCATTTGAAACCTGTTTCTCGCAGAACGTTGACGATGAAATTTCTCTTGCGCAGGTATTCTTTTTGAAGTTCAACGTAATAGCCCGGAGGCAGGCCCATTGCGTAAGCACCTGCATGTTGAAGCGGATTGGCAGCACCGACGGTGAGAAAATCATGGACCTTTCTAATTGCAGATGTGATATCCGGAGGAGCAATACAATAGCCGACGCGCCAGCCTGTTACTGAATAGGTCTTAGAAAGCGAATTAACGATCACCGTGCGATCACGCATACCTTCTATCGTGGCCATCGAGATATGCTCCATCGGGTCGCCGTCCTCTTCTGCACTGTACGTTATATGTTCATAGATCTCGTCGGTAAAGCATAGTGCCTGATGTTCCTTGCAGAGATCGGCGATGAACTCAAGCTCGTTTCGAGTAAACACTTTTCCCGTCGGATTATTCGGATTGCAGATTATGATCGCCTTGGTCCGCTCGCTAAATGCCGATCTTAGTTCTTCCCGGTCAAATACAAATCCGTTATCAGTACGATAGAGAGGAACATGAACCGGGGTCGCATCCGAAAGGATCGCATCTGGTGCGTAGTTCTCATAGAACGGTTCGAAGACGACAACCTCGTCGCCCGGATCTACCGTTGCCATCATTGCCGCGATCATACCTTCGGTCGAACCGCACGTGACCGTGATCTCCGACTCAGGGTCGATGTCCATTCCCAGATACCACATTGTCTTTTTCGCGATGGCGTCGCGAAATTCCTTTACTCCCCAGGTTACGGCATATTGATTGTGGTCAGCGGCGATGGCTTCTTGCGCTTTTCTCTTGATGTCGTCGGGAGCGGCCCAGTCCGGAAATCCTTGTCCTAGATTTACCGCGCCGTGTTTTACGGCCTCACGGCTCATTTCACGGATCACTGATTCGGTGAATGACGCCGCTTTACGCGAAATCCTTGTCTTTGAGATAGAAGTTTGAGACATATCGAGATTTAACCACAAACTATGCAGTTTATGCGATACAAGTAAACCAGACAGGTTACTTCTCGGCAAGACCAAACTTTGACGGCTGAGTAAAGAACTTTTCTTGTGTGGGCTCTGAAGTAGAGGTCGCTGATCGATCGAACTCGGTCACACGGGCTTCAGGAAAGTATCGGTTAAACAACTTCCTGATCAAACTGTCGTCATTCATCTCGACAGCATTTCGAAATGCCGCCAACATTTGCGAAACCTCATGGACCGGGTATTTCGCGATCTTCCCTATGAAGACCTTGGGATGCCTAGTCCGCTCAAGATCCTCTCCTGTTATCTCCAGTTCTTCGAAGAGCTTTTCACCTTGGCGGATTCCGGAGAATACTATCTCAATATCTTCGTTTGGGATCAGACCGGAAAGACGGATCATATCCTTAGCCAGATCGAGTACTTTTATGGGCTCACCCATGTCCAGGATGAATATCTCTCCGCCCTTCCCCATTGCACCTGCCTGCAGCACGAGTTGTGACGCTTCAGGTATGGTCATGAAGTAACGGGTCATTTCCGGATCCGTTACAGTTACCGGTCCGCCTCGTTTTATCTGCTCGCGAAAGATCGGCACAACAGAACCCGCCGAGCCGAGCACGTTGCCAAAGCGGACCGCCATGTAATTAGTATCGTAATTCTGATCCAGGCCCTGAACTACGAGTTCAGCCATTCGTTTTGACGCTCCCATTACCGACGTCGGGTTGACCGCTTTGTCCGTAGAGATCAAAACAAAATGGGACGAGCCGAATTCGCCGGCAAGTAGTCCAACAACCTGGGTTGAAAAGACGTTGTTTTTGACGGCCTCGGCGACGTTTGATTCCATCAAGGGAACATGTTTGTGTGCGGCCGCATGAAAGATCACCTGCGGACGATAATGATCAAAGATCTGCCGCATCCGAGGTTCATCGCCCGTGTCGGCAATAAGAGGAACCAATTCTGCACTACGATCTGCGGCTGCCAGTTCTCTCAATATCTCGAACAGCAGGAACTCCGCACGCTCTACAAGCAGCACGCGCTGAGGGCGGAAGTTCAATATCTGCCTTACAAGCTCTGAACCTATAGAACCGCCGGCACCAGTGACCATTATCGTCCGATCTGTAAGCAGAGCATTGAGATTCTGGTTTTCGAGCGTTACCGGTTCACGGCCTAAAAGGTCTTCTATCTGCACGTCGCGGATCCTGGAGATCGACACTCTTCCTTGAGCGAGTTCGTTGAGGCTCGGCACGATCTTTGTGGTGACCGGAATAGCCGAGCAAATGTCTATGACTTTTCTTATTTCTTTTCCTTTCGCATCGTCAAGTGTGAGGATCACCTCGTCGATCGACATTTCACTGACCAATCGTGGCAGTTCAGCAATACTGCCCCTCACCTTGTATCCGCTGACACTACCGCCTTTCTTTCGGTTATCGTCGTCAACAAAGCCCCAGATCTCTACCTCGGCATCGGCGCGACCGGAGACCTCTCGAGAAATCGCCGCTCCGGTTCTTCCGGCCCCAACCAATAACACTCGGCTTCGGCGGGCTTTTCTCTTGCTCGAGCCAAACTTGTTCTTATCGCGCGATTCATATACCAATCTTCTGAGTACACGAACCGCAAGTAAGCCTCCATAACCAAGGACCGTCTGAATGAAGATAACGGAAAGCGGAACCTGCCAAAGATTAAAATCCGTAAAGCCCAGCGCAAATCTGAGAGCGGCCAGGATGGTTCCCGATATCAGGCCGGCAAGTACAAACACTCTTACGTCGCTAACACTGATATATCGCCAGATTATCGAGTAGGCTCCTAATAAGAAAAGCACTGAGATCTCGACAAGTACGACGAACGAGACCTGGGTAAGAGCCGTATTGAGGTAAAAATCCGACAATTGGATATTGATCGCTGGGAGGTATGCAACGATAAAGGCTGCCGCAAGAATAGCAACGTCAGTGAGAAACTGTAGCGGACGCCTCATTATCCAGAGACGTTCGCCGATGCCCATTTGTTCGTTTTGGTCTAAGATCTGTAATTCCTCGCTGGGATCAGAAATGTTGGAATGGAAGACTTTGATTATAGCACCGGCATCAAAAAATCAAGTCCAAATATAACTACGTCGAAAGCTATAAGCATGCAACCGCACGATTAAAAGATTGAATCATATAAGCTTGTAAGATATCCTTAACGGGCTTGTGTTCACTATTCGTATATGTCTTTTTCCAGGATTTTCGCTTTTCTTTTCATTTTGGTTTCGTCTTGTGCCATCGCAATTTCACAAACGACGGCACCTGGGGCCGATACTACGGGCTACCTGATTGGTCCGGGGGATGTAATTACGATCAAAACACTTGGCGAACCAACATTCGATGTCGAATCATTAACCGTAGGCGAGGACGGGTCGATCCAGATTCCGTACTATGAGAAGTCGATATCTGCAAAATGCAAGACCGAGCGTTCACTTCAGGCTGAAGTTGCGAAGGCGTGGTCAAAGTATCTGAGAAATCCGCAGGTTAACCTAAGAGTTAAAGAGAGAAACAGCCGTCCGCCGGTCAATATTTACGGTGAGGTCAGGACGCAGCTGCAAGTTCCGCTAACGCGCCGGGCACATTTGCTCGAATTGATCTCGCATGCGGGCGGGCCGACCGAAAAGAGCGGCGGAATGGTTCAGGTGTTTCGAACTCAACCGCCGATGTGTGCCGAACCTGGAAATCCTAACGATTGGAAAGTAGGTTCGGAAAATCCTCTTGGAGTGCCTTCGAAAGTGTTTAGCCTTGCGGCGATCCGACAAGGACAGGATGACTCTAATCCGGAAATATTCCCCGGCGACATTATAGTCGTCGAAAAGTCGGCGCCGGTTTACGTTACCGGTGAGGTGATCAAGCCCGGCGAGGTCAGCATCCCGGAAGGCGGCCTTCCGCTGACACAGGCAATTGCTATGGCGAGCGGCATAACACGCGAAGCGAAAACAAAGAACATCAAGATCTATCGCCGTAAGGCCGGTTCGCCTCAACCCGAGATGATCGCCGCAAATTATGATCAGATCAAAAAAGGGGCTGAAAAAGACGTGATGCTTCAGGCCTTTGATATTGTCGAAGTGGACAAGGCGAGTAAGAAGTTTACTGATTATTTGCTTGATTTTGTTACTGGCGTCCCGAACAGGATCCCGATCAGGCCGTTCTAGGACTTGAACTGGCTCGTATGACAATGCCCGCGATCATCAGTCGCGGGCTTTATTCATCCCGGTACATTTCGTCGATCAGGTCTTTGTATTTCTCGTCGACGATCCTGCGTCTCAACTTCATAGTCGGTGTCAATTCACCGCCATCGACCGTAAACTCATTCTCTATCAATCGGAATTTTTTTACAGTTTCAAATTTGCCGAGACCCTTGGTTGCGGCCTCTATCTGGCGCTTAACGAGATCGATTATTCGAGGGTCTGTACAATACTCTTTCGGAGACATCGGAGCAAATCCTTTGTGTTTCGCATAAGCGTCGAGCATTTCGAAATTAGGCACTATCAAGGCTGAGGCAAACTTCCGTTCGTTGCCGATCAAAACTGCCTGACTTACAAACCGCGACGAACGGATCAGCTGTTCGATGGGCGAAGGCGCAATATATTTTCCGCCTGATGTCTTGAAGAGTTCCTTCTTGCGATCTGTGATCTTGAGATAGCCGTCTTCATCGATCTCTCCAATATCTCCGGTTCGAAACCATCCGTCTTCAGTGAACGCGTCGCGGGTTGCCGCTTCCTTGTTGTAATAACCTATCATCACCCCCGGACTAAACGCTTCGACTTCGCCGTCCTCGGCGATCCGGATCTTTACGTTGTGAATAGGTTTCCCGACGGTTCCAAGTCTAACGTTCGATGGATTGTTTGACGTAAGGACCGGTGAGGTTTCGGTCAAACCATATCCCTGCATTATTGAAATTCCAGCCCCGGTAAATATCAGGAAGATCTCATCCGACAATGCAGCTCCACCAGTGATGCAAAATCGAAGCCTCCCGCCGAAGAACTCGCGAAGCCGGCGGTAAACCAATCTATCAGCAAGCCAGTGCTTTATCGATAGAAGCGAGGATATTGGTGATCCGCATTCCTTGTGGGCCGCAAATTCCTTTGCTGTTTCGATCGCCCACTCGAACATCTCCTCTTTCATCCCGCCGGCGGTCGCCGCCTGGAGTTTTGCTTTGGCATATACCTTTTCGAAAATGCGGGGAACTCCGACAAAGATCGTCGGCCTTACCTCCCTCAAATTATCCGGCACTTTTTCGATCGACTCTGCATAATGAACGGACATTCCGTTGTATATGTAGAGATACATCGCTGAGCGTTCGAAAATATGGGAAAGAGGAAGGACGGAGAGCGGTATGTCGTCTTGCCCGAAGTCGTATTTCTCGCCCGCGTCAATTACATTTGAAATGATGTTGTTATGCGTCAACATCACGCCTTTCGGTTCACCTGTAGTGCCGCTTGTATAAATGAGCGTCGCAATCTCTGTTGGTCCTATCGAGTCAATCAATTTACCCACAAGGTCGGGTTGCGAATTTCTTAGTTCGGCCCCGCGTTGTTCGAGGTCGTCGAGAGAGATAGCTTTTGGATGATCTATACCGTTGATGTCGAAGAACACCAGGGTCTCAAGGCTTTTGCATTCGTCTAGAAAATCCTCGACCCGGTTGAACATCTCCTTGTTTTCAAGGAAGAAGACCCGCGGCTCTGAATCGTTCAGAATGTAGTTTACCGACGACGCGGCGAGCGTCGTATATATGGGAACATCGATCACACCACAAAACTGGCAGCCGGCATCAGCCAGAGTCCATTCCGGCGAATTAGCCGATAGCAATGCCGCCTTATCGCCTTTGCGCAGCCCGATCGAATAGAGTCCCAAAGCGATGTTTCCGGCTCGGACCACCAACTCACTCGAAGAGATAGCGGCCCACGTTCCGTCGCGTTTATAGTTAAGTGACTTCGGGTGGTTGTGTTTTTTCTCAGCGTTAAGGAACAACGCAGCAAGCGTCTTTGGTTCATCGCCGTAGAGGGGCTCGCCGCGGCCGATGTCCATTCTGGGAAACGCAGGAAGTGAGACGTGATTCTCGGTCATTTCGCTAGGATGCCTCCGAGAAATATCTTCATCACCTCGTCAGCCATCGGAGCGAGCGGGTATGAACGCTTTGACAGTATCCAGTTGGTCACCATTTCATCGAGTGAACCGTAAAGGATCTTCGCGCAAATGACTGCTTTAATATCGGTTCTGAAAACGCCGGACTTTTGTCCTTCTTCGACCGTACGCCTGATTACGTCCAGATACTCGGCGAATCCAGCCGCCGAAAATTCCTGCATGAACTTGGTCGAGCCGCGAAGTTCGATCTGAAAAACGATCGCGAGGTCACGATCCGATCCGAGGCGGTCCAAATGAAGTGAAGAGATCTTACGAAGCTTTTCGACGGGATCATCTAGTTTCTCTAACTCCTGTCTCCCTTCGGTAATGAACTCGGCCATTGCCCGGTCGAAGATGGAGTGAAGTATCTCGTCCTTGCTCTTGAAATACAGATAGACGGTCCCGTCTGCGATTCCGGCTTTGGCAGCAATGTCCGAAACCTTAGAATTGAAGAATCCTTTTCGCGCGAACACCTTTGTCGCTGAACGCAATATTGCGGTGTACTTGTCCGAAACGTTTGATTTAGTTGGACTTGATGTCCGGCTCGCTTTTGCCATTTGCTGTTTTACGATCGACTCCGACTCGCCTCTTTTCATTTGCCAATTGCGGAAACCGCATTATGAATGAATCGTCATTCATTGTGCAAATAGGCTATATCAAATCGTATTGGATAGGCAAGAAGAACTATGGCAAAAACCGGAATGTCCTTTATTCGAATGAAATGGCCCCGACAACCTGGTCGAGGCCCTGTTTCGATCGATTCAGAAGCGAAGGTCAATTATCGGTCGAGATCCCGATCTTGAATTTGTATCTGAATCCTCCGGGATAAACATCTTCTTCCTTAAGGACCTCCCGAGACTTCTTCGAGATCCAGAATCGCTGAACATACTTGCCTCCGTTCGGCATTTCAGAATCATATTCCATTAGCCATGTGTCGATCTTTTCGCCGCCGCCCACGGTCAGCGTTTCCGATCCCTTGACCTGGTATTCAGCGATCCGTGCTTTTCCGGCCCCCGGATCGTAGAAATTCACTTTGAATGTTCGTCCGTCTTTGTATGGGAACAAGGGAAAGATGGTCAGGTCTGAATGCCAGTTCAAATTATAGGCATCAAAGGACTGGTTAAAATCCTCGATGATCTTGGCCTTTGCTTTCTCGTCTACCGCTCCTTCAAACGAGGCCTGCTTTGTCGCAAAGTTAAACTTGGCGGTAAAACCACGCGCTTTCCACCAGGTCTCATGTTCGAGCGTTGAAAAGTCGCTAGCGTCATGGACCGTGTACGACGTATGTGCAAGTGAATCGCCCATATACCATTTCTGCCTTACCGAGTAGGCCTTTCTTCCGTTGAAGGTAGACGGTTCAACTTCGATGTTGACAAGCGTCAGATTGGTCGCAGGGCCGTCCTCGGTCTTCTTGAAATACACAAGATAGGAGGCCTTTCCGGTTTGAAGATACTTAAATGCCAGATCCTGTTTTTGAATTGAGACCACATCAGGCTTCTGGGCTAGTGCCCCGTATGTAAAGAATAAGAACGTTGCTATTAAGAATAGATATCTCATAACAAGTATCTTAGGCGGGCAGTCAGCTATGGTTGCCGATTTTGACGGGAAGCCGGCGGATACAGGCGTGAAGCGATTCAAATACGGAATGAACTATTGAGGTGAGAAAATGGCGGAGGGGACAGGACTCGAACCTGCAAGCGGTCACCCGCGGTAGTTTTCAAGACTACTGCCTTACCAATTAGGCTACCCCTCCGCAATTGCAGGGCAGAAATGAAAATATACCGTAAACTACCTTGATTTAACAACCTGCTTCCGGTGACAAAAATCTCCCGGCTGATAGATATCAGCCGGGAGTCTCAGCGGAGTAGAGATAGCAACTTGATTATTCCGTTAAGAGTTTTGAGATCTGCGCGTCGAGGTTTTGCGATTTGTCCCAGCCTTCAGCCCGCAACTGTATCGTTCCTTGCTTATTGATCAGGTAATAGGACGGAAAGCCCATATTGATCGTTCCGTCTTTGGTCATATTCGCGTATTTCAGAACGACACCAAAACCATTCGTCAATATGGTGTAGTTGAATGGGTTCTTTTGAAGGTACGGATTAACTTTCGCTTCGTTCTCCATCGTGAGCGCGAGGAAAACGACGTCTTTATCCTTATATCGGTTGACGACCTGATTCAGTTTTGGGATCTCGCTATGGCAGATCTCGCATTTCGTTGACCAGAAGGTGAGTACGACGACCTTTCCTTGCAGTTGACTGAGGCTGACCGGTTTGCCGTCGATCGACTGCGCCTGAAAATCAGGCGCGGCTTGCCCGACCTGTAGATTCTGTTGTGCAAATGCACCTGCTGCTAGCAAAATTGTGAAGATGAATGTCTTTACTAGTCGCATTGTTGTAGGGGTTCTTTTGCAGGTTTAAATTATGTTAAAGAGTGTTCAACACTCTCTATTAATAAAAAACCGCCAATAAAGCAGAACTCCAGAAAAAATTTGCAATTATTTTGGGAGCGTGTCCCTCACGTTCTTGCTCTGTATTGAGGCCGTAATAACGGGCTTGGGTATAGCTACAGGCTGTGGGATCTGAACGTGGTAAAATCCGTTAATGCTTCTAACCGAACTTGAGGTCCGGGATTTCCGCAATATCAGGGGGAAAATTGCCTGCGGAGTCGGCTTAAACATATTACTAGGCGAGAACGGGCAAGGCAAGACAAATTGGCTGGAAGCGATATATTTTTTAGCGACAACACACTCCTTTCGGACTTCGAGGTTGTCTGAGGCGATACGATTTGGTGAAACCACCGCGATAGTCACCGGTCAAGTTCGGCAGAGCGAAGAGATAACCCGCGAGCTCCGCGCGATCGTCGAAGGAAACGCTAAAGCTTTCCTGGTCAATGGAAAACGCGAAGCTGTTCAACGGTATTTAGGACAACTTCACGCTGTGGTGTTTAACGCCGACGAGCTTGAGATCGTTCGTGGTACCCCGGAAAACCGCCGCCGTTTTCTTGACGAGTCGATCACCGCGATCCATCCCCCATATGTGCAATCAGTTTCTGATTATAATCGCGTCATAAAACAGAAGAACTCGCTGCTACAAACCGCACGCGATAGGGAATATTCGCTCGAAAAGACGTCAGAACTGCTTGAACCATGGAATGAGCAACTCTCCTTGATAGCTGCAAAGATCCACCGGTCACGGGTACGTTTCGTAGAACGCCTGAACGAGGCTTTGGACAAAGACCTTTTTGGAGACCGCCACATTACGATTCGTTACGCTTCATCGCTCGAGGAGAAAGGAGATCTGAACGATTACGCTTCCCTGATCGCAGAGCGGCTTAAACTTCGCGTACAGGCAGAAGTGGCTGCCGGATATTCGCTGATCGGAACTCATCGCGATGACCTGGAGATACTTCTCGACGGCCGTGAAATACGCAAGTTTGGTTCTTCCGGGCAGCAGCGAAGCGCACTTTTGATGCTGCAGCTTGCAAACATCGAGATATACTTTGCCCAGCGTGGCGAGTATCCTCTTTTCCTTTTGGATGATATCGACGCGGAACTCGACTACCGTCGTATCGGCCAACTTTTGGAGTACCTCAGCGGCAAAACACAGACATTCATCACGACCTCGAAAGAGTCGTTCGTCGAGAAATTTGGCGGCAACGGCGGACAGATATTTCGAGTATCAAATGGCACTGCCATATCCGAGAGTCTTCAAAGGACGAGCGGAAGTCTTAGGTAAGAGGCTATTTGTTTCCCTGAGCCTGTTTGCGAAGCGCGTCTTTGGCAAGTTCGTTTGCCTCGCTGCTGTAATCACGCGCCTTTTCCATTAGTTCCCGATACTTGTCACTCCGTTCCTCGAACTCGGTCTTGACCTTTGCTCGAAGCTGATCGTTTTTCGGATCGTAGTTATCGCGAAGGGCGCGTGCGGCCTGGCGGTATTGTTCGAACGCCTCGACCTGTTTTGAAAGAGCGGATTCTTTAAGACGGAGATATTCTTTGTAGTCGGCGTTGACGTTCATGTCCTGCGCTCGTTGGATCTTGTCGATCGCGGCTTTGGCAAAATCCATTCCGTCATTTATCAGATAAACGACGTCGTCAGAGATCTTTCGGACCTGTTCGGCGTCGTTTGCTTCGAGAGCTTTCTTGAGCTGTTCTCGTTTACCAGGCTTCTCGTCGTCACCTTCGTTTTCTGCATACAGCTTTTTGATCTTCGTCAGATCTTGATTCGCTTCTTGCACAAGTTTCGCTGCGTCCGCCGTTTCGTCCTTCGGTCCGAAAAGTCCTCCGCTCTTACAAGAAAGCGAGGCCGCGGCAGCGATCGCAATTGTGCCTATCAATATTGTCCGGGCGAAATACGGCATTCAAAAAGTAATTTAATCACGGATCGGCTCTTGATGCATTTGTATGTACGTGATACGAAGGTCTGAGTTTCCACGGCGACGCCATATGAAACCATCAAGGATGTAATGGGTCAATTGGGGAACAGCTAAGAGCGGAACAAGCCAGACTTTCCAACCTGTCCAATTCCAATCGCCGCCAAATAGCCATTGTTTTTCATGCCAGACGCCGCGGTTCCAAAAAAGCTCTTCAATGTAGGCAAGCACCCAGAGCGTAGCGAGAAAAATGATCCAGTGTTGAGAAAGCGTTCGATAAGTCGGCCCGGCCGATTCACGCCGCATCTGCGTGTACATCCATATCAAAGCAAAATATGGCACGCCGTGAATGATCACGTTCGTCACGGTGAAAGCGTAATCGGAATTGAAATAGACGATACCCACATACCAGCAAACGGCCGTAGTGGCGACAACGATGTCTTTTCCTAAATTGAGAAAACCGGCTGTGAAGTAAAGATAGAACGATTTTGCGAAGTAAGCTGCCAACGCAAGAACGTAGATCGGAAATAGAACATCGTCAACAATGTCCGGCAGCAAAAAGAAATCGTTTGCGACAAACCAGTTGAAATTGCGAGGCAGCGATGTCATCCAGAATGCGAGCGGATAAACCGTCGCAAGATAAACCGCCGCGGCGTCGATCCACCAGGTCCATCTTTCGGTCTCGCCCAGCTTTCGCCGATAGAGCGCGACCCATCCATATTGCTGACGTACGAAATGAAACACCGCGACGATCGCCAACGCTTTCCAGAAAACGAGTTCGCCTTCCGAATAAAGTGCAACCCCAACTGCATATCCGAAAACTGGTACCAACAGATACAACCAAAACCTTCTTTTAAATTCTTCGGTGTCGAAATAGACTCGAAAACTTGTGGACCAAACGTGTGCGACGTCTATCAGAAGCACCGCCGAGACCCACGTCCAGTCCGGCGATTCGTCATTGATAATTCCTAGCTGCCAACCGACCGCAAGCAAGAGCAAAGACACCACAGCACTTCCGAGAAACACGGACAGGTCGATATTTCTCGAAAACAACCAAAAGTCTGTTGTGTTTAGACGTGCGTCCATCGGTGATATTCAGACAGGATACACAGGATTATTTACGTCCTGTTCATCATGTTTGACGTCGGTCTAAAACTTCGCCGGCGCTTCGCAGGCCGTGATAAAACGCCTCTTCAAACAACGCGATACCGCTCAGGTCGGTGTTTGCGAAGTAGATGTTGCGATATGGCTGCATTGCTTTTTGTCGTTCGCTACCCCAAATAAATCCCGGCCGCGGGCTTATCATCGCGTGTCCCCATCGCATTATATCGATGCGCGTTGTCAGATCGTAAATGTCAGGATGCGCGCGGGCGATGTCGGTAAGGCAAACGTCCGCCAGTTCACGCCATTCGAAATCGAAGAGCTTTGTACGGCCGTTTTCCTCGTGGCACATCGGGTAGTAATAAGTCCATACCGCCGGGCCGTAGTCGATGCCTTTTTGATGGGTAGCGTTCACATAACCTAAGCTCGGGCTTTCGTAGAGCACGTTGTCCCAAGCCAGCGGAAAATCTTTTGCAAAACGAGGTTTCGGCCGATCCTTAAGATGCAGATTTGCGACGAACCACGCGTTATGTTGAAACTCGGCAGCGGAAAATGGCGGTTCATCTCTGAATCCGCGAATGACAAACGGTGCAGTGAACATCGGCGAGGCGTAGATCACTTTGTCGCAATGAATCCCGCGGAGTTCACCATTTGCGAGGCAAACAACATCAACTCCTTTTTCATTTGGCACGACCGAAACTACCATGTGCGAACGGAGTATATTGCCGCTCACGCTCTCCGACAAATGTTTGACGAATCGCCCATTGCCCTCGGGAAATGTTATGAACGGCTGCGATTCTTCGCCGCTCTTTCGGACGCGCGAACAGAAATAAAACAGCCCCGCCCAAGCCGAAGTCTGTTCCAGTTTTAATCCGTAATCATCGCGGCAGGCGTAGTCGCAATACCATATCAAGCGCTCTGATGTGAAACCATTTTGCCGAAGCCATTCGGCAAACGAGATCTTGTCCAAAGCAGTGACTTCCGCATCGTCAGAGCACGATGCGGAAGGAACAACGAAAGCCCGCCGGCCTTTTGCGTCGCGCCAATTTACCCAGTAGTCGACCTGCTTTTGAAACTCTGCAAATTGACGCTTGTCTTCTTCGCTCTCGCCGACATGAAGATACAAACCGTCATACCATCGGCCCTTGTAAAAAACACGTTCTTCCGGGTCGCGGCAGAGGTACTCTTCCTTGATCACGACCGAACCATCGGCGGCTCTCCCATTGGTCAGCGTCATTTCGTCGAGAAGCGAGATCAGCTCTGTATTCTCCTGAAACGGGACCGGCAAGTAATGGGCTCCCCATGGATAACCGACAGGCTGGCCTTCGCCCGAACGAGAAGTTCCGCCAGTTTCCTTTTCGAGTTCGAAAAGAACGAAATCATTGAGGTTTTCCTTTCTTAGTTTCCAAGCAGCCGAAAGCCCGGCAACACCGCCGCCGATGATCGCTACTTTGACGTCTTTCCAGTTTTCCGCCGAAACCTCAAATACTCTGTTTTCACGCAGGATGTGACCGAGCTCGACGCTCTGACCGACGATCTCGCCATCCGGAAATCGCCGCGAATTATTCTCTCGGCATGCAGCCAGCGCAAACGGGGCACCGAGAAAGGCTGTTAGGAGTTCGCGTCGGGTCCAGTTATTCACTGCTCAAACCGTCTCCATTCCGTCTCGTAATACCGAACGAGCGCTTGGTTATCAAGACGATTTACTTCGATCTCGCCGTCAGGCACCGTCATGTCGGATGAAAACTCGAACATCGATGCAAAGGAATTATCGTTAAGGAATTTCAATTCGATCCCGGTCGGTGGTTTGGTTGGCTGGTCGAACGGCTGCATTTTCGCAAGCGCGTAACCCCAAACGCCGAAACTCGGGACGGTTGTTTGGTAAGGCTTGACCGTAAATCCAGAAGCCTCAAGCGTTTTTATGATCGACCAGTACGATCGGCGTGCGATCAGCGGCGATGTGCATTGGATCACAACCGACGATTCGGGTTTCAGCTTTTTCCTGAGCAAGTTATAGAAACGAGTCGAATAAAGTTTGCCGAGTGCGAAGTTATTCGGATCCGGAAAATCGACGATGGCGATGTCGAAGGGTTCCGTTTCATTTGAATCGAGCCACACAAATGCGTCACCGTTGGTGACCCTGACCCGCGGATCGTCGAACGAATGATGGTTTAGTTCTCCCAATGCCGGAAAGGCTTTCGAAAGCCCGGTCATCATCGGATCGAGATCGACGAGCTGGATGGACTCGACCGACTTGTATTTCAATATCTCGCGGAGCGCAAGTCCGTCACCGCCGCCTAGGACTAGAATGCGTTTTGGCTCACCGTTGAACGCCGCAAACGCCGGATGCACGAGAGCTTCGTGGTATCGGTATTCGTCAAACGAATTGAACTGCAGATTTCCGTTGAGAAACAGTGCATGACCGGTCTTGCCTTTTGTTACCACGATCCGTTGGTACGGCGAACTCTTGGCATAGACGATGTTGTCCATAAAAAGGCCGTCTTCTGCGAGTGTGGTTAGACTATCGGCCTTGATCAAGGCGATACCAAGAAGAACAAGTACGACGAATCCTTTTACTCTTAGTACCGTCAATGTTCGGTTCTTGATCAGCGGTTCGAGCAGCCATGTTGCCCACAGCCCGACGCCGGCGTTGAGCATTCCGAAAAGCAGCGACGTGCGATTCAATCCCAGCTTTGGGACGAGAAAGATCGGAAATAGCAACGACGCTACGAGAGCTCCGACGTAATCGAGTGCCAGCACGCGAGAGACAAGTTCCTTGAAATCGAGCTCGTCTTTCAAGATCCGCATCAGCAGAGGAATTTCGAGACCAACCAAAGTCCCGATCACGAACACCATCGTGTAAAGGACGATCCCGAAATACGAAACATATGCAAATGTCAGGAACAGGAGCGGGGCCGAAAAACCGCCGATCACGGCGACTGCGAGTTCGATATCGATGAACTTTTCGGCGACGTTCTTTTCAACGTACTTCGAAAGGTAAGATCCGACACCCATCGCAAAAAGATAGATGCCGATGATAAGCGAGAACTGAGTGATCGAATCGCCGAGAACGTAAGAGGAAAGCGTTCCGGCAAGCAGCTCATAGATCAAGCCGCAGGTCGCGATTATGATGACGTTAAGGAATAAGAGCGGAGTGCGCTTCATAAGAACGGAAAATGGATAACGGATAACGGAAAATGAGAAAAGCCCGGTTCATTTTCCATTCTCCACTTTCCGTTTTACATTGACTAGTTTCCCTGGATCGCCGCGGCAATTATCATCGCAACGCCGATGATCAAAGCACCGATGATGATCGCAAGCGCGGTGTTCTGATCTTCTTCGATCTCTTTCTTTACTGAAAACGGGGACACGAGAACGACGATCAAGAACGCGATCGCGAAAACAACAAGGCCGATAGCAACGAAGATCACCGTCGTGGTAAGCACGGTCAGCAGTTCCTCGAGCTTAACTATCATCCCCAGCATCGGTGTTATGAAAGTCAAAAGGCTAAGCATTATTTTCCTCCACGAAATCCTGTATAGATGAACGGCACACCAAGCCGCGATTTACTTCCTGAATTAGCGAGTTCCCAGCCAAACCAGGCCGCAGCCGTATAAGCTAAAAGTACGCCGGCGGCCAAGACCGCATAGATCACTTTGAACATAGATTCACCTTAACTAATCGTCACTGCTCCAGTCTGAATCAGAATCGGAATCCGAGTCTGAGGAACCGGACGAGCCGAACATACTATCCTTCCAGCGAGACGCTTCAAAACTCCATTTTCTGATCAGCCCAAAGAACGGAACGATCGCAAGCGCAATAAATGCACAGCAGAAATTGACACCGCGATTCACGTTCTGTTCCACCTTGACGCCGACCGCGATCGGCTGCTGCCAGTTTTGCCAGGTGCCTTCAACGCGTAGCGTATACTTTCCGGCTGGTAACGACGACAATGTCGCATCCGTCGATTGCGAACCTTCCGTCCATGCTCCGTCGCTGTCCGTTCCGCTGTAATATTCGATCGGAACGTTTACCGACTCGACTTCCTGGCTCTGGTCGTTTATCAGATCAACATCAAGGTCGGCCCAAGCATTGCTGACGTTAGCGTTTGCGGTGATGCGTACGTTTCGGTTTCCTTTTATATCAAATGGCTGACTGAATACGGTTTGAGCTGCTTGGGCGTTCTGCATCGCAGGTAAGGTTATCTGTTCGGACATCACCGTCGATGTGATTCCCGCTATCGGGATCATGAGAACGCCGATAAACAGTAGCAGCAGCAGCGGAACCGAGCCCCACGTGTAATAGAACGAACCGGTGAAGGGCTGATTCGGGGCGACTCCCCATGGCTTTGGCAGATCGGTAATACCGAATGCCTTTTCGACCTCGGCATTCGTCATGTACGTGCCGAGCGACCAATTGACCTCATTTGCGGTCATTTCCTGCGAAAGCATCAACGGAGCCGCTACGTAATCGACAGCACGCACAGTCTCGCCTTGTTCTACACGCCAGTAGAATTCACCCTTGACGTATTCGACCGTTGCCGGAGCGTCCTGAAAGATCTTGTAGTTCTTGCCGTTGTAACTGACTGACGAACCTTTTTGATAGAGCGTTGTGCTCGTGACTTCCGCAGGGTTTACAGGCTCGACAAAATTCCAGTGATTGTCCGAATGCACGAGCCAGCGGAACCCGACCATCGGGTTATAAAGCAGGTATTCGTGCCAGAAATACTTGATTCCGTCGAACGTCACGCTTCGAGCGACCGCGCCGATGATCTTGAATTTCACGTCGCCCATGAACGTCCCTTCGGCGCCGACCGGCAGCACAAAATCGGGCGCCGGTGACGGATTCAGCGCGTGCAGATAAGAAAGGTTTCCCTGATTTACATCAAGAAGAGAGTTACAGTTTGGACATGCGACGCGTTCGGTTTTGTCTGGCGCTACAAGGTCGAGCGGACCGCCGCAGTTTGGGCATCCCATCCCAACAGCCGATACCCGGCGGGCTTCGCGTTTTGCCGATTTGGCATCTCCGAGTCCGATCTCTTCGAGTGTGACCTGCTGGCCGACGAAGACCCACGGCGGATCCATGCTGTAATCGATGGTCGCAAAGGCGTTGTTTTTTCCGGCAAGGTCCGCAAATCGGCCTTCTTCGTTTGGCGTCAACTGGTATGGGATCTCACCGTCAGCCGCAACCGAAGTTGCAACACCTTTTTCCTGCACCATCAGCGGCGTCTGGCTTGGGATCTCGTTTACGAACTGACCAAGCTGCAGACCCTCGTAAGACGGCAATGAAACACCTTGGGGCAGCGGTTGGAAAAACGTCAGATAAAATCGGCCCTGTGCCTCAGCAAGCCAACCGACCCAACCGTTGGAAAAGGTTGCGTACCACTCGTCCC
This sequence comes from uncultured Chloracidobacterium sp., assembly GCA_964436265.1. Lineage (GTDB taxonomy): Bacteria > Acidobacteriota > Blastocatellia > Pyrinomonadales > Pyrinomonadaceae > OLB17. Next base: position 18,161 of record CAYTDJ010000003.1, read on the forward strand.
AATACCCGCCAAGCTGATGTTTCAACTGGGCGCGGCCGGTAAGTTCAAATCGGTTTCCTTTAAACTCGCCTTTCAGGCCAAGCTTCAACGGGGATTCTGATTCGGCTATTTCAGCTACTTTGCCGAGATCGGCCAAGCCACGGTCGGTCCTGGCAAGAGCGGAACGGCAATACGGACAGACAAGAACGATCGTCGAGCCGGACTGGAATTCGACCGGGCCGGCACATGAGGGACAATTTGCAGCAAGGACGGCTATACGTCACCTCCCGCGGAAAATGATCGAGGTTCGGTTGTGGTCGATTCACCTCGTTCGATCTTCGTGACGTTTACGGTTGCGGCACATAATGAAGTCTTCAAACGAGAATCCCAGTTCCATTCCGGGCGCGTTCTGCAGCAGTAGAGGTTAAAGGTCGCGGTGCCGTGTTCCGGATAGGTGTGACAGGCTAGATGCGATTCCGTAAGCGCGACCAATCCTGTGACGCCGCCTTCTCCGGGAAACTTATGCCAGATCGAATCGATAGCCTTTAATCCAAGATCAGTGATCACGGAATCGAAGACGGAACGCAGGATCCCTTCGTCGCGAAGCTTTTCAGCATCGCAACCCGTCGCCTCGATCAGCCATTCGGTTCCCACGATCATGAGATCAGATCAAAAACCTATACGAAAAACTCTGAGCTATGTTTTGAACTATTTCTGAAACTGGTACGTTAATTCTTGGGACTCTTTGTGTTATGCCGAGAATGAATATAACCAAATTTGCGGCATTTGTCATATTCTCGGGCGTTGGCGTCTCCCAACTGTGCTGCGCATCTCTTTCGAATGATAGCTTGGCAAACGCAATTCCCGAAAGTGAACAAGCGAAGTACGAAAAGCCGACCGTTGTCGGCAATCTACAGTCAGACGAGATCACTGAGAGCAGCGGCCTCGTTGCGTCGAAATGCCAGACAGATGTTATCTGGACACATAACGATTCCGGTGATGGGCCCTACATCTTTGCGATAAACGAAAAGGGAGAAGAACTCGGCACATGGAAAGTTGCAGGTGCAACAAACAAAGACTGGGAAGATATCTCCGAGCGCAGAGAACCGGACGGCAAGTGTTATCTGTATATCGGCGAGATAGGGAACAACAAACTCGAACGTGAGGAATTGGCGGTCTATAAAGTATTAGAACCGACTGTTAATGGCCAAACAAAGAACTCTACCCGCAATGAACCCCTCGAGACGGAGTCCGCAATGGTATTGAGGTTCAAATACCCGGATTCGCGTCAAAACGCCGAGACGCTGTTGGTACATCCGATCACCGGTGAGATCTACGTTTTGTCTAAGTCTAAAAACGAACCGTCAAGTGTTTATCGACTGAAACCTGAATTTGGGGAGAGTGTTCAGATCGCATCTCTCATTTCAAAAGTAACCGTTCCGGCAGTGCCAAATGGCTTATTGACCGGCGGAGACATTTCCGGAGACGGCAGGCACGTTGCACTTTGCGATTACTTTTACGGTTACGAAATAACACTTCCGGAAAGCGCCAAAAGTTTTGACGAGATCTGGACGCAGAAGCCGCTCAGATTAGATATCGGAAAACGAAACGTAGGTGAGGCCATCGCATACTCACAGGATGGAAACTCGGTTCTCTCGACAAGTGAGGACCGAAATGCTCCGATCTATCGAGTGAATAGGGCCAAATAATAAGACCCGGTGAAGGTTCATTCACCGGGCCCATGTCCATTGATCCGTTCAGATCATTTCTCGATCGTGAACTTGCCTTTGTTCTCGACGACCTGGCCGCCGACCTTGTCCTTAGTGACGACGCGGAGTTCATAATCACCGTAAGGAATCCGGTCGGTCGGGAGCAACCGTGCAAGCGTCAGACGCTGTCCGGAGTCGCTCAGACCGGACCAGTCTTCCGGCTGACGGAAAACTTCTTTGCCGTCTTTCATAAGAACGTATTCGACATCAACGGCGAGCCGCAGAGTTGTTTGATAGATGCCGGCATTGTAAACATGCATGTAAACGCCTACTTCCTGGCCTTGT
>CAYTDJ010000004.1:0-19930 GCA_964436265.1 uncultured Chloracidobacterium sp.
CGAGGCATCGATCCTGAAATACAAAAAATGATCCGGGAGGTCTCGGCTAAGAACATCGAGGCAAGCATTCGCAAACTTGTTTCCTTCGGAACGCGAAACACATTATCGGAGCAAGATAACCCGACCCGCGGGATCGGTGCTGCACGAGACTGGATCTATGCGGAGTTTCAGAGATTCAATGTTGATTGCGGCGGCTGTTTGATCGTGGAAAAGCAAAGCTTTACGCAGCCGAAAGCGGGCCGCATACCCGAGCCGACGGTGCTGACCAACGTGATAGCAACATTAAAAGGTGCGACAGACCCCGATCGCGTTTACGTCGTATCGGGCCATTACGATTCGATGTGCACATCACCGACCGATGCCAAATGCGATGCTCCGGGAGCAAACGACGACGCATCCGGTACGGCGGCAGTGATCGAACTTGCCCGCGTTATGTCAAAGCGAAAGTTTGATGCGACGATCGTTTTCATGACGGTTCCCGGCGAAGAACAAGGGCTTCTCGGCGCGGCATATTACGCCGAACAAGCGAAGCAGACTGCGATGAACATCGAGGGAATGTTCACCAATGACATTGTCGGCGGTGTTACGACGAAGAAGGCCTCACCAAACCGGAATCGTGTCAGAGTTTTCAGCGAGGGCGTTCCGTCTAACGAGACCGAACAGCAAGCCGGCACCCGACGAAGCGTTGGCGGCGAAAACGATTCTGCATCGCGGCAGCTGGCCCGATATATCAAGGAGCAGTCGGATAAATATTTAAAGACTTTTAGAGTGTGGATGATCTATCGGCGCGACCGATACGGCCGCGGAGGCGATCACATCCCCTTCGTCGAGCGCGGGTTTACTGCGGTTCGAATAACCGAGGCCGACGAGGATTACACCCATCAGCATCAAAATGTTCGCACCGAGAACGGCGTGTTTTATGGTGACACCCCTGAATTTGTTGATTTTGAATACACAGCAAACGTCACTCGAGTCAATCTGATCTCATTGGCAAGCCTTGCGTCTGCTCCGGCTAAGCCTAAGAACGTTGGGATCGTCACTTCGCGTTTAACGAACGACACCGAACTAAAATGGGACGCGAACAAGGACGCTGATATTGCAAGTTATGAGGTGGTCTGGCGCGACACAACGGCAGCGGAATGGACAAACTCCAAAAACGTTGGAAATGTGACGACGTTTATTGCAAAGGAAATGTCGAAGGATAATTACTTTTTTGGCGTCAGGGCCGTCGATAAGAACGGTAATAAGAGCCCGGTCGTCTATCCTCGCCCGATGAGATAGTCGATCCTATTCCTTCCTCATCGGGCAGAAACCTCGAAACCAAAATAATTACCCGTTCGCCCGGGTTCGGTGTTAAAATACGCCCTCTAGCGTTATGAATACCGGCGATTATCTAGGTCGTTATAGGATAGTTCGCAAGATCGGCGAGGGCGGAATGGGCGAGGTCTTTCTCGCCGAGGACCAAAAGCTAAATCGCCAGATCGCCGTAAAGGTTCTTTCCGCAGATTTTGCATCGGATTCCAGCCGGATGATGCGCTTCGTACACGAAGCCGTTTCCGCGTCTGCTTTAAATCACCCGAACATAATCACCATCTACGAGATCAACGACGAGAATGACCCGCCGTTCATCGCGATGGAATTCGTCGTCGGCGAGACCCTCGGCCGCAGAATGAAACAATCGCCGCTCGAGGTCCACGAAACACTCGACGTGTCGATCCAGATAGCTACGGCCCTTGCCGCTGCTCACGATGCGGGCGTCGTCCATCGCGACGTAAAACCGGACAACGTCATCCTTAGACCCGACGGATTGGTCAAAGTACTCGACTTCGGGCTTGCCAAGCAGGTGGACCGAGTCTCTGCCGACTACGAAGCGGATACGTTTCCAAACGTCAAGACACATCCCGGCCTCGTGATGGGCACTGTGGCGTATATGTCACCCGAACAGGCTCGGGGAAAGCTCGTCGATGCTCGCTCGGACATATTCAGCTTTGGCGCTGTGATCTACCAGATGGTCTCGGGCAGGCTGCCGTTCATAGGTGAGAACGATATCGACGTCGTCGGCTCGATCCTGCACAAGGAACCGAGGCCGCTGAGCAAGTCGGCTCGCAATATACCGCACGACGTCGAACTGATAATCAAAAAGGCCCTTCGAAAAGATCGCGAGGAACGCTATCAATCCATGCGTGAATTGGTGGCGGACCTGAAAGAGGTCAGGGAGGATCTTCGCTTAAACAGCAAGAACGGCCACAAACGGAACACTGACGGGAACGGCCGGCCGGCAGGCGAACTTAGCGAAGACGAACGCGGCCTGCCTACCGAACAATTTCATGCCTCACCGGTTCATTCGACTCAGGAAGTGACCCTCGCGCCGAGTACGCTTAGCGGGATCCTGATGAGCGAGATCAAGGCTCACCCGGTGAGGTCGCTCGGTGCGTCGCTTTTGATGGCCGCGATACTGGCCGGGCTAGCTTACGCTGCGCTGTGGGGCGTCGGTATCTGGCGCCAACCTGAAAAGTTTCAGACGATGAGGCTCTCGAAATTGACGTTTTCGGGAAACGTTAAGTCGTTTATAGCCGCCATATCACCGGATGGGAAGTACTTCGCATACGTTGTCCAGGAGGCCGGTGAAGAGGGACTGATAATTCGTCAGACGGCGACCGAAAGCAGTATCACTATTGTAAGGCCGGGTACCAATAACATCACCGGTGTCGCTTTTTCTCCGGACTCGAATTTCGTCTATTACTCGATGGCTGAGGGCCAGGGTCAGTCTGCGCTTTATCAGGCCCCGGCTTTTGGCGGGCCGTCGAGAAAATTGATCGCAAATGCAGAAAAACGAGTCACGTTCTCGCCCGACGGAAAAACGCTCGCATTCATCAGAAACTCAACCGCAATATTCCTGGCGGACATGCCCGATGGAAATAACGTCCGTCCGCTTGCCAACGCCGCCGCGGGAAACCGTTGGATCAACCTCGCCTGGTCACCGGCCGGAGACTCGATCGCGACGGTCTATTATTCCCAAAGTGACAGTAACGACCACCTTTCACTTGTGTCGGTCACGGATGGATCGGAAAAGCCGATCGAATCAAATCCATGGCTTCGGCTTCGCGGAGTGGATTGGCTGCCTGAAGCGAAAGGCCTCGTTGTCAGCGGCCGCGACTTTGACAGCCAGGCCGCACAGCTTTGGCTGATCGATCATCCCGGTGGATCGACACGCCGGATAACGAATGATCTGAGCAATTACCAGGGTGCAACTCTGACCAGCGACGGAAGCTCGGTGCTGAGTGTTCAGGAAAATTATCTCTCTAATGTATGGACAGCAAATGCGGAAAACCTTGCGAAACCGCGTCAACTGACCTCCGAACTTGGACGCGACGAGGGAATGTCAGGCATCGCCGTCGCGCCGAACGGAATGATCGCCTATACCGTTAGAATAAAGGGTGATCAGGACATTTGGACGATCAATCCGGACGGGAGCGGCAACCGCCCGATCACTCATAATTCCAAAGCGAACTTTTCACCGGTGATCTCACCCGATGGACGCTTTATCGCCTTCGTTTCCACTCGCGGCGGGAATCAGGACATCTGGAAGATGAACATTGACGGAAGCGATCCTGTTCAACTTACCAGCGGCCCTGACTCTGACGCCGACCCCGCGTTCTCGCCTGACGGAAAGTTCGTTTATTACCATTCAACCGATGGCGAACAGCTTGCAACCATCTGGCGGGTGCCGGTCGAAGGAGGCACACCGGAACAGGTGACCAAGTTTCGCGCACGCAAACCTCAAGTATCGCCTGACGGGATGTCGCTATTGTGTGAGACCACTCAGGCCGCCGGTGACACCGAACCGAGACTTTCGATCGTTTCGACCAGCGGCGGAAATATCTTGAACGTTTTGAATTTTCCTGCTGCGGTCAGGTCGAGGACTTTCCGGTGGACCTCCGACGGCAAGGCGATAATATATATCGAATCGCAAAACAGGACGGATAACCTCTGGATGCAGCCGCTCGATGGATCAAAACCCAGTCAGATAACGGATCTTGCATCCGACAGGATATTTCGATTTGACATGCTGGCAGACGGTAAAACGATCGTGATGGCGCGCGGAAACGAAAATTCCGATGTGGTTTTGGTCAAGGATTTTCGGTAGTATCTCGTTCACTAAGAGTTTCTGTAATTGCAAAACGAACTTCTAAGCTCACTGGAGGAAAATATGACAGGCGAAATGCCCAAAGGGGTTTGTAAGGGACTAGACTGCGGATTTGGCGAGGTAGGCGGGGATCTTGCGTGCACCGACGGAGGAAGCTGTTTCAAAGCGGAAATGCTCACTGCAAGCGAGTCGAACTTTCACGACGCAGCGTTAATGAAAGCGACTCAGGCGATCAAAGATGCATTGGACTCGATCCCGCCTGATCCAAAAGGCAGGCAGTTGTCGTTTATTCACACCAAGCTGGGAACAATGCTTGTCTGGGTCAGACACGACATTCCTGTTCCGCCGGGTTCGGTCACAGCAGATAGTCCCGATGAAGAAGTGGTTCGGGCACTCGGTATAAAATATCCGCTTCTTGCGAGCTAAATTTCGAAAGTTGTCCATTCTGCCTTTTCTCATTCGTCTATTCATCGGAACCGCAACGCGGTTGTAGAAAAAATAGAAACGAAGGAGTAAATAATGCCTGACTACTTATTACTATTACATGAAAGGCCGTCTGACTTTTCAGGACTGTCAAATGAACAGATCGAGGCCGTTATCAGTGAATACATGGCCTGGTCGCAGAAACTCGGCGCCGAGGGAAAACTTGTCGGCGGCCAAAAGCTGCGCGACGAAGGCGGCCGCCACCTTTCGGGATATAACGGCGATTTTCGCGTGACCGACGGGCCGTTTGCCGAAGCAAAGGAAGTGATCGGAGGTTTCTTTTCAATAACTGCGGCTGACTATGACGAAGCCGTGGAGATCTCGAAGGAATGTCCACATTTGAAATACGGCGGCCGCATCGAGCTTCGCGAGATCGAACCTACGTCGTAAGAAATGTCCGGGGACGATCAGATCCGAAAAACCGTAGACCATCTGTTCAGGCACCAAGCCGGGCAGATGGTTTCGATTTTGGTGCGCATTTTTGGTGTTCAATACATTGAGACGATCGAGGACGCAGTGCAGGAAGCAATGATCGCCGCACTGAGAAAATGGCCGTACGGGGGTGTTCCGGCCAATCAGATCGCATGGCTGACCCAAGTGGCAAAGAACCGGGTACTTGATCAGCTTCGAAGGGACAATAAAAACACGAACATTGAAGATGTCGAACTTGAAACATCGAAACGTCCGGACATTCGTTTTGAAAGAGAACTGAACGAGGATCAGCTTCGAATGATCTTCGCTTGCTGCCATCCGGCGACCGCTGCTGATTCGCAGGTTGCGCTGACATTGAAGCTGATCGGCGGTTTCAGCGTCGGCGAAATAGCACAAGCCTACCTGGCAAAGGAAGAGGCGATCGCAAAGATGTTGACCCGGGCAAAACAAAAGCTGAGAACGGCTTCGCTCGAGATACCTGCCGGGCAAGAATTGCGTGAACGTCTCGACGCGGTTCTTCGTGTGCTCTATCTGATGTTCAACGAAGGCTATACGGCAACCGAAGGCGAAGCATTGATCCGCCGCGATCTCTGCGACGAAGCTATCAGGCTCATTCGCATCGTTATCGCTCATCCGGATACGGCCGGGCCAAAGGTCCACGCTCTTGCCGCGCTTTTCTTTTTCCAGGCGGCTCGGTTTGCAACAAGATCTGACGTTGACGGCAATATATTGTTGCTCGCCGATCAGGATCGTTCGAAATGGGACAAGGGAATGATGGCAGCGGGCCTCGAACACTTTCGTCGTTCGGCGGCCGGCGATGAGTTGAGCGCGTACCACATCGAAGCAGAGATCGCGTCGATCCACACCTTGGCACCGGATCTTGATAGGACAGATTGGAGAAGGATCATCGAGTGCTACGATCAGCTTTTGAAACAAAGATTCTCACCCATTGTTGCCCTAAATCGTGCGGTCGCGATCGGGCAGGCCAATGATCCAAACGCCGCTTTGGACGAGCTTTCAAAGCTCGCCGGCAACTACTTGATGACGTCATTCTATCTGTTTCACAGCACAAAGGCTCATTTTCTTGCCGCGAACGGCGAGACCGAAAGGGCGATCGCTGCTTACGAGAAGGCGGCTGAATTGACGCGAAACGAGCCTGCAAGGCGGTTTCTTCAAAGCCGGATCGAGATGCTAACATCTTCGAAATGAAGAAGCTGTTTTTCTCCGCCTTTCTATTCGTTTTTTCATCCTCAGTTTTTGGCCAGACTTGCAACACCGATAATTCATGGAACCAGCCCGTTGAGCCCTTTAAGATAGCCGCAAATATCTATTATGTCGGGGCAAATGACGTTACGTCCTATTTGATCACGACTGCGAAAGGCCACATTTTGCTCGACAGCGGATTTGCCGAAACGGTGCCGCTTATCAAAGCAAATATTGTTAAGCTCGGTTTTAAATTGACCGACGTAAGAGCGATCATCAATAGCCACGCACACTGCGATCACGCAGGCGGCCTCGCCGAACTCAAACGCCTGACCAACGCAAAACTCTATGCTAGCGAAGCCGATGCAAATCTGCTCGCGCGAGGCGGAAAGGAAGATCCGAATTTCGGCAACGAATTGTTGTTTGAACCTGTGACCGCAGACAACACTTTCATCGACGGATGGAAACTAAAGCTTGGCGGAGTTTCATTGACCGCAAACGTCACGCCCGGACATACGAAAGGATGCACTACCTGGACGACCACGGTGAAGGAGGGCAAACGAAAGCTGAACGTCGTCTTTGTCTGCAGCACTTCTGCCCCTGGTTACAAGCTCGTCGGAAACGAAAAATATCCGGAGATAGCTTCAGATTATGAGAATACGTTCAGGCGAATGAGAGCGATGAAAGTGGATGTTTTTCTTGCTTCGCACGCGACCGCTTATGGAATGAGCGAAAAAGCAGAAAAGCTAAAGGCCGGGGCGAAAACAAATCCCTTCATCGACCTTGCGGGATACAAAGAATATATTGACGCCACCGAATCGTCATTTAGAAGGGCTCTTGAAATGCAGCGGGCTAAGTGAAATTCGCGTTACCGCTCAGACCCGCGTGATTCCCGATACGGCCGAAATATGCTAAAAAAGTAGTTTGCGCCCTATCTCGGTTTCCGCTCAATATGAGCGCCTTATCGTATTAATGAAAAAGTTACTCATAGCTCTGATCTTCGCAATTCTTTTTGTGTCAGCCTCTGTCACCGACCGCCGCGTGACGGCACAAGACGAAACTGCCCTGCCATCGCCAAGTATTGTCATCAGTCAGTTCCAAGTGGCCGGTGACGGTGCGAACCCTGCCAACGATGAGTTTGTCGAACTGCACAACATTGGTCCGACACCTGTCGATCTAAATGGATACCGCTTGGTTTACCGCTCCTCGTCCGGAACCAACGACGTGGGCCCCGTAGCCGTCTGGACCACCACAACGATCATCCCTTCGGGCGGCTATTATCTTGTCGCCTCAAATTCATACAATGGAGCGACAACCCCTGATCTGATCTTCAGTAACACCCTTTGTGCGTGCGCGTTCTCGGCAACGTCTGGCGGACTAGGCATCCGAAATGGAGACATGAACACGGGCGTTAAGATCGACTCTGTTGGCTGGGGAGCTGCGACCAATGAATTTGTTGAAGGATCGACCACGACAGCTCCGGCCGCAAACAATAGTCAAACCAGAAATCTAAATGGCTGTGCGGATACCGACAACAACTCAACGGACTTTTTCGCGACCGTTCCTTCGGCTCCGAGAAATTCTGCAACTCCGGCAGCGACATGCAGCTGCGGCGGAACGACACTTTTTGCCGCTATAAACGGTAACCCAACCACTGTTTCTCCCGGCCAGAACACTCTGTTGACGGTTACGGTCATTCCCGCAACGACTCCGCCGAGTACGGGTATAACGGTCAGCGGAAATTTGACCAACATCGGCGGCTCGGCGTCGCAGACGTTCTTTGACAACGGGACCAACGGCGACGTGACGGGCGGGGACAATGTGTTTTCGTACCTCGCGACCGTTCCATTGGGAACGAGCGGCGGCATCAAAAACGTCACGGCCTTGGCCGCCGATGCCGAAGCACGTTCGGTCAATCTGAACATCAACTTGACCGTTAACGCACCTCTGCCGAACGAAGACCCGCTCATTTTGGGTAATCCTTCGAATGCAACCGCGGACGTCGCGAACGAGAACAATTACCTTATGCCGAAACCGCAGTACACGCTTTCTTACAATCGGCAAAAGGCTACGCCTAATTGGGTCGCCTGGAGGCTCGATAGCTCCTGGATCGGCTCGACATCGCGACAGGACGATTATCGCCCCGACCCAGCCTTGCCGCAGGGCTGGTATCAGGTGCTTGACACCGATTATTCCGGTTCCGGTTACGACCGCGGACATATGTGTCCGTCCGGCGACAGGACAAACTCGATCCCGAACAATTCGGCGACGTTTCTGATGACGAATTTTGTCCCGCAGCTTTCGGCAAACAATCAGGGCCCGTGGGAAGAGTTTGAGACCTATTGCCGAACGCTTGCGAGCCAGGGCAAGGAGATCTATATCTACACCGGCCCGATCGGCTCCATCGGGACGATCGCCCAAGGCCGCATTACCGTACCGGAATACACCTGGAAAGTCGTGCTCGTACTCGACAACGGCTCGAACGACCTTGCACGAGTTGGCAAAGGAACCCGTGCGTTCGGCATCATAGTCCCGAACTTTCCTCCGCTGAACATAAACGCGCCCTGGAGGAATTTTCGCGTGACCGTTAACGAGGTCGAAAATCGAACCGGATACGATTTCTTTTCAAACGTTCCTAAGAACTCGCAGGAGATAATGGAACGACGCCGTGACCGAGAATGAGAATTAACACCAAATTTATTAGTAGGTCTGGTCTGCTGATTTTGTTTACGGCAGCGGTATTTTCGACCATTGCGATCGGCCAAAAAGAGGTTTCGATCTCGGCTGTGCAGGGCGAAAAGAATATCTCGCCTCTTGTCGGGGAATCGGTGAAAGTCGCCGGCATTGTCACTGCTCGCACGCGGTCCGGCTTCTTTCTGCAAACACCTGACACGAAGGCCGATGCTAACCCACTGACGTCTGAAGGCATATTTGTTTTTACCAAGAACGAGCCGATGGCAGAGGCGGCGATCGGGAACGAGGTGCTCGTCGCCGGCCGCGTTGAAGAGTTTCGCCCGCGAAGCGAAACCTCGGGTTTGACCATTACCGAGGTATCACATTTCCTCGGCCGCGACTTCTTTTCACTTCTGTCCAAGAATAATCCGCTTCCCAAGCCCGTAGTGCTTTCATTTGCGGACTTCAAGCCGAACGCGTTCGATCAGCTTGAAAAGTATGAGGGTATGCGCGTTGCCGTCACGGAACTAACAGCAGTCGCGCCCACGGGCGGCCGCGTTGACGCAAAAACTGAAACGGTACAGTCAGACGGTGTTTTCTTTGGAGTTCTAAAGGGTACGCCCCGGCCGTTTCGCGAGCCCGGTATGGACGTACTCGAATATCTCGCGTCCGACGAACGCGAAAAATGGAAGAAGGAATTTCCAAAACTCCCGATCTACGACGGCAATCCCGAGATCCTTCGCATCGACACGGATGAACAGTCGGGTTCGATCCCGCTGAACGTAACGGCGAAGTCAGAGTTAAAGGACGTTGTCGGTGTGATGCACTATTCCTATGGAAAGTACACCATCCTGACGGATACATCGGCCCGGCCTGTGGTCTCTAATCTTATACGCCCTTTGCCGCTGCCGCCGGTGAATGACCGTCAATTTTCGATCGCCTCGGCGAATATCGAGACGTTTGTCGATGATGTCGATGATCCCAACATCAAGGAAGACATCGCGACGAGTGAAGCGTTTCAGAAACGGATCGGGAAGATCTCTGTCGCGATCCGCGATTATCTTCAAACACCGGATATTCTCGCTGTCGTTGAGGCCGAAAACCTGAACGTTCTAAAGAAACTTGCGGAAAAAGTAAACGCTGATTCAGTCGCCGCCGGCAAACCCGACCCTAAATACGAAGCTTTTTTGATAGACGGCAACGATCCGCGCGGCATCGATTGCGGCTTTCTTGTCAAAACATCGAGGGTCACGGTCGTGTCTGTGAAGCAATTTGGTAAAGACGATAGGTTCAAAAACCCGGTGACGAAGAACGATGATATCCTGAACGACCGTCCGCCGCTGATGCTCGAAGCAAAGATCAACGACGCAAAGACCGGCCAGCCGCTCGCTTTGACCGTCGTCGCAAATCATCTCAAATCGTTTCGGGGAATAGACGACCCTAAAGACGGGCCGAATGTTCGAATGAAGAAAAAGCTGCAAGCTGAGTTTCTTGCAAAATGGGTGAACGAACGGCAAAAGGCGGATCCAACTGAACGGATCCTTCTGGTCGGCGATTTCAATGCGTTTCAGTTCAATGATGGACTAGTCGATCAGATCGGGACCATAAAAGGGACACCGACTCCCAAAGAAGCGGTAATGTTAGCTTCCGATGATCTCGTGAATCCGGACCTGGTTGACCTTGTCGATCTGATCAAGGCCGACCAGCAGTATTCATATTCGTTCGACGGCAGTGCGCAGGTGCTTGATCACTTTCTCGTAAATCCGCCGATGAAACGGCATCTTGCCGGATTTGGCTATTTGCGGGTGAATGCGGACTTTCCTCAGGTCTATCGCGGCGACGGAACTCGGGTCGAGCGGTTCTCTGACCACGACGTTGCGATCGGGTATTTCACCTTCGACGAGCCAAAGCCCTAGCTCAGATCACTTTTCGAGTATTACCTGCGCGACCGCGTGTTCCGCCGTGTGCGAGATCGAAAGATGCACATGTTCGGCCCCGCGGTCTCTTAGTATCTTGTGCGCCTCGCCGGAGACGTTCAGCGTAGGGACACCGTCAGCGTCGTTTATGACCTCAATGTCATGCCAAGTTATCTTTCCGCGCCATCCGGTCTTTATAGCTTTGAGGAAAGCTTCCTTCGCGGCAAAACGCCCGGCATAGCTCTGCGCGGCCGCGGCTCCTTTTGCATCGCAGTAATCGCGCTCGGCGGGCGTAAAGACGCGTTCCGCAAATCGCGGCGTCCTCGTCATCGTTTCAGCGATGCGATAAACTTCAACTATGTCGATGCCGGTCGAGACGATCATTTCAGATGATAATGCTGAGACTTTAGCAGAATCGGGCTTCAATTGGCGAGAACGCAGCGGAGTAAGGCTATTGGTCTGCAAGCATTTGGAAGATGCCGGATTTGTGAACGGATTCTCGACACGCGTCGGTGGCGTGTCGCCCTTTCCCGAAAATTCTCTGAATCTTGCCGGATTTGACGAAGACCTCGCCGAGAATATTTACGAGAATCGACGGCGTTTTCTCGCGATGTTCGATGGCAACTATAAGTTAGCTACTCAGTGGCAGGTACACGGCGACGGAGTCCGTGTGATCGATTCGGACGCTGACCTCGCCGACGGCGAAGCGAAATACGACGGACTGGTTTCCCAATTGCGCAATGTTCTCGTTGGGGTAAAGACCGCCGATTGTGTACCCATTTTGATCGGCGACCCTTTGACGAGATCATTTGCCGCTGTTCATGCCGGCTGGAGAGGCACCGTAAAGTCGATCGTCGTTCGTGCGGTCGAAAGGATGCAGGAAAACTTTGGCAGCGAACCCAAGGATATGATCGCGGCGATCGGTCCGGCGGCGGGCTGCAAGAATTACGAGATCGGGGAGGACGTGATCGACGCCTTTGGATCAGCATTTTCAACCGCTGAAAAATACTTCTCGCCGACAAGCGAAGGACACGCCTTGATCGATCTGCACTTGGCAAACAAAGATCAACTGTTGTCTTGTGGAGTTCCTCTGTCAAACGTGTATACCGCTCCGTTCTGTACCATGGCCCGGCTCGACCTCTTCTTTTCATATCGCGTTGAGAAGAAACTGTACGGAAAAACGGGGCGCCTCATGTCCGCCATCGGCCTGCGTCAAGACGAATTTCGTTGACGCTTATTCGCCGATTAAATAAACTTCTCCTACACCTTCCGGAGGTACCTGTTTTGTGAAATTCGTTCGCCCACAACTTGCCGTTCTTTGCGCAGTCGTTTTTTTGGTGTCGGTTTTTCGTGTCGAAGCAAAAGACGACTGGCTAAATATCCGAACTGCCAATTTCAATTTGGTCGGAAACGCCAGTGAAAAGGAACTGAGGCAGGTCGCAACGAAGCTCGAGCAGTTTCGCGAAACATTTCGCCAGATCTTTCCCGGTGCCAAATTGAGCAGTCCGATCCAGACAAACGTCGTGGTTTTCAAGAGCTCGTCTGCCTTTGATCCCTATCGGCCAAAACGGCCGGACGGTAAACCAGACACCGGCATAGCAGGTTATTTTCAGGCGGGCGAGGACGTAAATTACATCACTTTATCGACCGAGGGCGAGAAAGAAGACACCTACGGAACGATCTTCCACGAGTACGTCCACAACATTCTAAGTACGAATTTCGGCAGCGGAAACATTCCGCCGTGGTTCAATGAAGGGCTCGCCGAATATTACCAGATGTTTCAGATCGAGGACGACCAAAAGGTCGCTCTTGGCCGGATCCAAAACGTACATCTCGACCTGCTGCAGCGTACAAAGCTGATTCCGTTGAAGCAGTTTTTTGCCATCGATAATTATTCGCTTCATCAGAACGGCAATCACTCGAGAAGTATTTTCTACGCTCAGGCCTGGGCGCTCGTCCACTACCTAATTCAGGCCAACGGCGGTGCAAACCTTGAGGCTATGGGAAATTTTCTGAAGCTTTCGATGGGCGGCACTGAACCCGAGGAAGCGTTCAAACAGGCGTTCAAGAGTGATTATGCCGCGATGGAAAGATCTCTGAAGAACTACGTCGAACAAAGAAAGTTCTTCTATACGACCGTCACATTCAATAAGAAACTCACCTTTGACGATCAGATGAAGGTCAGCCCGCTATCCGACGCGGAAGCGAACGCGTACTTGGGCGATCTGCTTTACCACACACGCCAATACGAAGCTGCAGAGGCAAGGCTCAAAGAAGCGTTGGCTGTCAAAGCCGATATGAGTATGGCGCTCACCTCGCTCGGCCTCGTTAAGATGCGGCAGCGAAAATTTGCCGAGGCAAAGGAAAACCTTGAGAAAGCTATCGCCGACGATCAGAAGAATCATTTCGCGTATTACAACTATGCGTATGTGCTGAGCCGGGAATACGCCGATGAGTTCGGATACGTGAGCAAATTCCCGCCGGACGTCGTCGATAAGATACGAGCTGCGCTTAAACGATCGATCGTGCTGAATCGCGAGTTTGCCGAGAGCTATCGGCTGCTTGCGTGGGTCGGCTTGATAAGCGGTGACGACCTCAACGAATCGCTGGAAACCATTAAAACCGCTATCACATATCGCCCGGGCAACGAACAATATCTGCTGCTGATGGCGCAGATCCTTCTCCGTCAGGAAAAGATAAAAGACGCAAAGCTGGTCGCTGATCACCTTATCAAGACCGCGAGCGAAGAAGGTACGCGGACGAATGCCGAACGCATTTTGAGTTCGATCATTCAGTTTGAAAACGCTAAAGCTGCCGCTGAAAAGCAAGTTGACATCATCGTGACCGGAGGCGAAAAACGGCCGACCTTCGTAAGACGCGAAGCCCTTACTGATGAGCAGATCGCCAAGATCGAGCACGATCGTGAGTTAAGAAATTTGAATCTCATCCTCGAAAAACTCAAGCCGGGCGAGAAAAGGACTCTGGGAAAACTTACTCAGATCAAGTGTGAGAAGGGCGAAGTGCTATATACGGCCGAGACTTCGAGCGGAAAACTGACCCTGCGGAGCAAAGATTTTCAGGAGCTGGATCTGACCATCCTGCGCGAAGGAACTAGCGACGTTTCTGTCGGTTGCGATGCGAACATCGGCACAGAACTGGTCGTGATCACTTATGTTCCCGCCGATACGTCCAAGTCCGGTTCCAAGGATCTTTTGACTGGACTGACATTTGTTCCTGAAGGCTTTCGGCTGATGACCGCTGAGGAAGTTGCTAACGCCCCGAACATTATCGTTCAGGGCGGGCCGCCGACCGACCTTGCGAAGAATGCGGAAGAAGCGGCCGAGCAGCGGGCGAAAATGGAACAACGCCGTCGTGAGATGATGATGCAGCAGATCGATCGTGCTTTGCGGAAGGCCCAGGACGGTGAGACACGCGTTTTAGGCGGTATTGAAAAGATCGAGTGTTCGGGAAAGAACATTACCGCGATCGTACGATCCGCGAATGGAAGTCTAAGGTTAAGATCGCCGCAGCCCAACGAACTACATTTGAAAACGTTTGTTCCTGATCTGGGTAACTCGCAGCTCGGATGCGGCTTTGGCGCTCCTGATATCTCGGCTGTTATCACCTATCGGCCATCAGGCGATCCAAAAGCAAAGTTTGCCGGTGACCTGGTATCTATCGAATTCGTTCCAAAGACTTTCGTTCTGGTCCCGTCGGAAAATTAACGGACCCTTGCTGTGATCGTAATTTCTTTGTTCCGGGGCGGATAACAGACCTCGTCTGTACAGGCCTGATAGCGAACGACGGCGCGGAGGCGAACTGTGTCTCCCTTAAATCCTGTCGGAACCGTCACCGTAAACGGAAACCTAACCGTGCCCTCATAAACATTTATCGTATTCTCAGAGAACTGAAATTTGCGGTTCACGCCGCGCGGGAACGTCGGGCCGCTGATCCGCACGCCGGCGCCGCTCAGGCGGACCGTCGTCGGAATCGCATACTCGCTTGCAGGCCGGCTTGAATTTACGTGAAGGCCGCCGGGAATACTCAAAACGATCGCACCTTTTGCTGAACCTCCGCGCACGACCGAACCGCCCGTGATCGATCCGCTGACCGTCTGTCCGTGGGCGGAAATGATGCCTAGGATAAGAACCGCAAACAAATATCCAAATGATCTCATTCTCATAATTATTGCTTTTCGGATGAAGATTTTCCCGTTTGGGATGTGTTTATTTGACCCTAAGGCGTTCGACCGCCGTTTCCATTTTACCTAGGTTTTCCTCTCGGTGGTCTGAAAGGACGCTCGCGCGTGCCTCGTAAACATCATTTCCGCGAGATACCAGCTTGGTCAGCACTTCAAATTCTGCGCCGTCCTCAATCATCTTCGTCGTTAATACAGTTGCCTTTTCTCCGCCATCCAAATACGGCTGCTCGCTTTCGACAGACTCCGAACTCTCAGCGATCTCGTTCCGAACCTCTTCGATCGATGTATCGCGATGGGTTTCGATCTCGAAAGTCGCCTGTCTCACCTCTTTTTTGCCGACAGTTCCGAATTCTTTTGAATACGACCGAAACGCCAGACCGGATTCGTCATTTAAGACATGTAAAAACCCTTCCGGCTTTTCGACCACAAATTCGTCAGTTTCAACAGTTTCGGCGGCAAACGCTGCAGCGGCATTTTTCTTTATGCGCGTCGATGCCCATACCATTAAGGCAACCAGGATCAATCCCGGGATGAGTAGTTCCATACAAAGCTGTCCGACAAACTTAAGTTTGTCGATTTCGTAATGATCAACAAACTGAAGTTTGTTGGACGGCCGCTAGTTGTCCGCACGCAGCGTAGATGTCTCGGCCGCGCGGCGTTCGGATATATGCCGATACATCTTGAGATTCAAGTATTTCCTTGAAACGCTTAACTTGTTCCGGTGAAGACGGACGATAATCTAATTGTTCGGCCGGGTTGTGCGGGATCAGATTGATCTTCACTTTCCGCAATCCATGTTTGCGCAGAAGCGATGCCAATTCTGAGGCCTGTTCGTCCGAGTCGTTGACGCCGCCGAGCAAAACGTACTCGAACGTAAATCGTTCGCCGCGTTTCAATGTTCTCTCAAATGCCTTAGCCGCTTCAAAAAGTTTATCGATCGGCCAGCGTTTGTTTATCGGCATCAGCCTGTCCCGAAGTTCGTCGTTCGCCGCCGAAAGCGAGATCGCCAGATTCGGCCTATTTTCGAGTTCCGCGAATTCAAAGATCTTCGGCACGATGCCGGCGGTCGAGACAGTAACACGGCCCGGAACAATGTGTAGTCCGTTCTCGTCCGACATTATTTCCAAGGCCTTGATCAAATTCTCAAAATTCAGGAAAGGCTCGCCTTCGCCCATCGCCACAAGGTTTGTCCCGTGCGGCGTATCGTTCCCGATGCCGTAAACGTCATTCAGCACGATAACGATCTGTTCGATGATCTCGCCGGCAGTAAGATTACGCAGTAATCCAAGCTTTGCTGTGAGGCAAAAATCGCACTTGAGAGGACAGCCCGACTGGGATGAGAAACAGATCGTATCGCGGTTTTCCGTTGGGATAAAAACCGTCTCGACCGGATGACCATCGGGCGTCTTCATCAGAAATCGCCGCGTTCCGTCAATGGAGGTGTATTTTGATTCGACTTTAAGTGTCCGTGCCGTAGTGGCTTCGCTAAGTTTTTCCCTCAGCGCCTTAGGGAGATCGGTCATTTCCTCAAACGACATCAACCGCCGTCCGTGCAAACCGCGAAAGACCTGATCCGCGCGGTACCGCGGCTCGCCGAGCCCTGCGAACAGACCGATGAGTTCCGATCGGGAATAACCTCTCAGATGCGGCAATTCAGACATCCCATAGATTTTATCGCATTTGAGGCCCGTGGGCATTGTTGACCTTGTTCTGCCATCGGCGAATGCCTTGAGCACAACAGGCAAATGATGGATTTGGTAAACTTGTTTCCGTGTATCACTTTCGCCTTCGGTTATTTCTCTTGTTCGCTTTGTTCGGAGCGGTCCTCGTGTTTTCGGCGTGTAAACCGCTCGGCGAATCTGATGATTCGCGTTCGCATCCCGAAAGTAGGACTTTACCTTCGACCTATCCAAATACTCCCTTTGGCAATCCGTCAAACGCAACAGATGATCCCACAAATACTGACAACTTTCTGATCGTGGGCGAAGGGTCGGTTGTCTCGTACAACAATTCCCGCGGAACGCCCAATTGGGTCTCATGGCGGACGACCAAGGCCGACTTGGGCGAGAAACTGGAACGTCCCGAATTTCAGCCTGACCCACGCCTGCCGAAGGGTTACTGGAGAATCAGCTATTCCGATTACTCGGGAAGCGGTTTTGACCGCGGCCATCTTGTCCCGAGCGCGGATCGTTTTGCCGAACCGAGGCTGAACGAGGAGACTTTCTTTATGACGAACGTCGTTCCGCAAACCGAAGCGTTGAATCAATATCCGTGGAACATGCTCGAGATGTATGTTCGTACGCAGGTTTGGCGTGGTTTCGACGCCTATCAGATCGCGGGCGTCTATGGCGACAAAGGCCGACTGAAAGGAAAGGTCACAGTCCCCACGAACTGCTGGAAGATAGTTGTTCTGTTGCCGAAAGGGACAACACCGGACCAGATCGATCAGCGTACACGCATCATCGCGGTTGATATGCCGAACAATGACGGTATCGAGGAAGAGCCATGGGATAGATACAAGACAACGATCAGGGCTATCGAAGAAAAGGCCGGACTCGATTTTTTCTCTGCCTTGCCACGGGAACTACAGGATAGCATCGAGGCACGAATTGAAATGCGAAACCGGTGAAACCTTGACCTTCCTCCTTCGTAGTAATAAGGATGAAAAACCTTATCCTTATCGCGTTACTGTCACTCGGTTCGCTTTCCGTAATGGCTCAAAACCCGACACCAGCCTCAACGCCAAAAGATGCAAATCCGGCAGATGTTTCGACACTCGACGGTATTATGAAAGCGGTCTATGACGTGATCTCGGGCGATGCAGGTGTAAAGCGCGATTGGGATCGATTCCGAACGCTGTTTCATAAAGATGCCCGTCTTATCCCGACCGGAAAAAACCAGCAAACGGGCGTTTATGGCGGAAGCGCTCTTTCGCCCGAAGACTACATCAAGCGGGTCGAGCCGGTATTTGCCGCCCAGGGATTTCACGAACGCGAGTTGGCGCGACACGTCGATCAATACGGAAACATCGCTCAGGTCTTTTCGACATATCACGCGTTTCGCAAAAAGGACGACAGAGAAGCCTTTCTTCGAGGTATTAACAGTTTTCAGCTTCTCAACGACGGAAAACGCTGGTGGGTTGTAACTATATACTGGCAGGCAGAAACGCCCGATAACCCGATTCCGAAACAATTCCTCAAGTAGAATCCAATTGCCCGGCTCATTCGAAGTGTATGCTTTGCTGTAATTACAGGCCGAGTTTATGGCAGAGCATACACTGACCAGATCCATCACCATCAGCCGCCCGCTTAGAGAGGTTTTCGACTTCTTTGCGGATGCCGGGAATCTCGAGCGCATCACTCCGCCCGAACTTAACTTTCACATCATCACGCCTCAGCCGATCGAGATCGAAAAAGGCACGCTGATCGATTACAGGCTGAGTCTTAGAGGATTGCCGATGAAATGGAGGACAGAGATCTCGGTTTGGGAGCCTCCGTTTGAGTTTGTCGATCAACAGTTAAGCGGTCCTTATAAACAATGGATCCACCGGCACAGGTTCACGGAGCTAGCTAAGGGTGAAACGCTGATAGAAGACGAGGTGAGATATCGCTTGCCTCTCGAACCAATTGGCGACGTCGTTCATTTCATCGTCCGCCGCGAACTGAATTACATCTTCGATCATCGTCAAAAAGCCGTTGCAGAATTGTTGAGTTAAAATTCTCCGCAGAATGCCAGGTCGGCACGGCCCGTAATGACGATCTCATCATCATCGCGCCACAGAAACTCCGTAGTTCCGCCCTCGGTGTGGACAGAGACCTTTCTTTCCGTGCGGCCCGTTAATGCCGATAAGACTGCCGAACCGCCAACGCACGTTCCGGACGATGATGTTTCGCCGGCTCCGCGTTCCCATATCTTCAACTCGATATTTTCGCGGTCGATCACTTTAACGAAGACGATGTTCGCGCGTTCGGGAAAAGCTTCGTGAGATTCGAGCGCTTTTCCGTACGCCCGCCAGGCCGGTTCGAATTCATCGACGAACGCAACCGCAACCGGATTTCCGACATTAACGCACGACATTCGGAACTCTTTCCCATTCACGATCACGGGAAGATCAATGACCTTGTCAATTGGGTGCTGGCTCGCGACCGGCACTTCATCGCTTGAAAATCTCGGTTTCCCTATCTCCGCCTCAAACCAGTAATGTCCTGCTGAGACGGTTTCGATCAGTTTGTAGTTTTTGATCCCGCTGCGAGTCTTTAGTCGCAAGTTTGGCTCCGGCCAAAGCTCTTTGAAATAAATATAAGAAACGGCGCAACGCGTCCCGTTACCGGAAAAGCCTGCTACGCTGCCGTCCGGATTTACGATCTCGCAAAAGAAGTCTGCGTCGCCTCCGTCGAGTTTTTCTATGATCGCGATCCCGTCAGAACCGACGCCGGTATGCCTCTGACACATCGAAAGAGCAAGATCGACCTGATCAACTGACGCGGGGATATTGCCGCGTTCGATAACGATGTAGTCGTTTCCGAAGCCGTGGAATTTGCAGAAAGAAATGGCCACAAAGCTTAGTTCACCCAGTCGGCGACAAATACGTTCGTGTCACCCTCTTTTGCTGCATTGCGGTTTGAGGCGAATACGAGTTTCTTGCCGTCAGGCGAAAACATCGGGAACCCGTCGAAGGTCTCGTTGTAGGTGACACGTTCAATGCCCGTACCGTCCACATTGATCAGCGCGAGGTCGAAGTTTCGTTTCCGTGGATCGGACGCGAAATAGTTCGTGCAGAAAATGATCTTCTTGCCGTCCGGCGTGAAAAACGGTGCAAACGATGCAGCTCCGAGTTTTGTAACCTGTCGTTTGTTGCTGCCATCGGCGTTCATC
>CAYTDJ010000005.1:0-15657 GCA_964436265.1 uncultured Chloracidobacterium sp.
CTCGGCGCACCTGCCGACTGGCCAAATATGTCAGCCATGGACGCACAATAGACCAAGATCAGGATCGCAATATAAACCATCTTCCCCATAACTTTCTCCCTGCCGAAACGCGTCGGTATAGCCTGAACGATGCGGCTCGGTGAAAATTGCGATTGAAGATGATCAAATGAAAAAGCGAGGCACTTTGCCTCGCCTATCAACAAGAACCTATTCATTTGAACCAAACGGTTATCGCGAAGAGATCACAATCTTCATCATATCCTCAGCGGCATGACGATGTATTTGTAATCGTAAGCGGTCTCGCCGTCGATGCGGATCTGGGTAGCGGCGTTCGAATCTTTGAATTCGAACGAGATAAGGGTTGGCGTCCCTGTATCTTTTGCACGTGCAGTTGCTGCACCCTCGCCATTTGATCCACCTTCTTCGGCCGCGTCTGAAACGGAAGCTGATTCCAAAGCACCTACGTTATTAAGAAACTCCTGCAGATACTGGTGATTGAATCCGAGCATCACCTCTTCGCCAGTGTAGTCCGCAGGTACAACCTCTGCCCCCTCACCTTCTTCACTCGACTGTGCTGTCACCTCAACCTCACCTTCGCGGACAGTGACGCGGATCGAACGATTGCGTTCGTCTGCCATCAGAGAAATTCGGCGGACCGCATTCTTCATATCTGAAAGGTCAAAGACAACCTTTTTGTCGTTGTCCTTAGGCATGACCATTTCGTAGTTTGGGAAGTTGCCGGTCAACTTACGGGTTATCAGGAGTCGGCCGCCGGTTTCGAAATAAATGTGGTTCTGGTCCTCGCCAAATGAAACATCGCCTGATTCGCTTCGCGATATCTTCACGAGTTCGAGCAATGCCTTCTTCGGTATCAGAGCATCCATCTTCGCATCGGTTTTAGCATCAAGCGTTTTCTCGATGAACGCTAGCCTGTGACCATCTGTCGTCACCATACGAGCCCTTTCACCATCGATGACGAACTTAGCGCCGCTCAACGTAAAGCGGCTTGTCTCGTTTGTAATAGCAAACGCAGTGTTCTGAATGAAGTAATTGAACACGTCCGCTGATAACTTCATCGGAGCAGATTTGAAGATCGGGATCTCAGGATATTGCTCTTTATTGACTCCGGCGAGTCGAAATTTCGCACGGCCCGCTTTCATCTCGACCCACTCGTTCTCTTCCTTTTTGAAATGAACGTCGCCGTCGTTTAAGGTCCGAACGATGTCGAAGAGTTTACGAGCCTGAACGCACATCGCACCGGGCTTTTTGATGTCTGCCTCGGCATCGCAGCGGATCGTAACGTCAAGATCGGTACCAACGATACGGATCGATCCTTCCCCTAAACTTTCAATAAGGATGTTCGAAAGCACCGGGATAGTGCTCTTACGTTCGACTACGCCCTGGATGTAACCCAACTCTTCTTTCAGTACGCTCTGCTTGATGCTAAATTCCATTTTCTTGAATACTACTCCCGATCAGTAAACTGGTTTGAGGACACTCGAACTGTTTTCTTTTACTAATAACAAAAATAATATGATTTAAATCTAGTATTAGTAATAGGGCCTGTGTAAATGTGCAAAACCGAACAAAAACCTTACAAAATGGGCGTTTTTTCGTCCACAACAATATGTGGAAAGTTTGTGGAAAACGCCTTTAGTTTGAGGAAAATATCTTCGTGACCCTGATTTCCACTTCCGTTCACAGTTTCCGAGTCGTTAACGTTTCGGAAATGTGGAAAACTCTTGTCAAGTGCTGCAAATAGTAGGTTTACGGAAACATAGTCACGGAAACGGATGTGGATATCTTTTTCTGCCATTTTACCTTGAAAACCTTTATTTAATTGCATAATTCGTCAATGAACTCATTGACTTGCTTGTGGAAATTGCGGTCTTCCTTAGCCAGAGCATCGATCTTGTCAACCGAATGCATGACGGTCGTATGATGCTTTCCCCCAAATTCCCTTCCGATCTCCGGAAAGCTGTGCTTAGTAAGGCGTTTACAAAGATACATTGCCACCTGACGCGGCATGGCAACAGCACGACTGTTGTTCTTAGATTTCATTTCATCTACCGACAACTTGTAGTGAGACGCCACCACTCGTGCGATGCGTTCCATCGTAAGTCCTTCCGGCCGCTCGGCATCGATTATATTCTTCATCGCTTCCTGAGCAAGCATTCGTGAAATAGGTATGCCTCTCAGGGATGATATAGCTACGAGCCGAACAAGCGAGCCTTCCAACTCACGCACATTGCTCTTTATTTTACTCGCAATGAAGATAGCGATCTCGTCAGGCAATTCTATTCCGTCCAGATCAGCCTTCCTTTTCAAAATAGCTACCTTGGTTTCCAGGTCCGGCGGCTCAATGTCAGCGATCAGCCCCCATTCGAATCGCGAGTGCAGCCGTTCCTCGAGCGTCGGTATCTCACGCGGAGGACAATCGCTTGATACGACTATCTGTTTCTGGTTGTTGTAGAGAGCATTGAACGTGTGAAAGAACTCTTCCTGAGTTCTTTCTTTACCGGCCATAAACTGAACATCGTCCATCAAAAGAACGTCGATCGAACGGTACTTGTCGCGAAACGATTGTGTCTTGTCGTATCGGATGGCGTTGATAAGTTCGTTCATGAACTTTTCGGAAGTGATATAGGAAACACGAAGATGGCGATTCTTTTGTTTTATATCGTGCCCTATCGCGTGCATAAGGTGCGTTTTGCCTAATCCGACACCGCCATAAAGAAATAGAGGGTTGTACGCCTTACCAGGCGCTTCGGCAACCGCGAGGGACGCTGCATGCGCAAACTGGTTGCTTGTACCCACAACGAACTTTTCGAATGTGTATTTCTGATTGAGCGAACTCTCTACAGGTTCGATATCGACAAAGTTAGGAGTTGAGTTGGACCGGCTGAATTGAACCGGAGCAGCAGGCTTATGCACTTCGAAATAGAGTTCGGGATCTGTTTCGTCGTCCCCTTCGTTTGCTGCTTGGGCCGCCTCATCAACTTCCCATTCGATCCGGCAGTCCCTTAACCCGAACTCAGCTAATGTCTGCGAAAGCAGTTGTGCATAATACAGCGATACCCAATCGATCGTTACCTGTCCTGCTCTCAGCGTGAGGGTCGAAGAATCATCATTGAGTTCCACGAACTGGATGGGGCGAAACCACGAATCGAAAATATTCTTATTGAGCCGGCGTTCAAGAAACGCAAGAATGTCATTCCAAACGCTGGTCGATCTAAGCGATGAGTTCACGAGAAAAAGACTCCAAAAAATGGTCTAATGAATAGCAATGTATGCTCAGTTTTCAACAGGCCCTGTGATTCCTTTCGAGTTAGTCGAGAGACCTATTCGCACGGCCTGAACGCACTTTGAATACAGTAATACTTTGAGCACTGAAAATTGGGGACCGGCATGTTTTCCACAGAAATTTCCACAAGGCTGTGGAAACACCAGGCTTTGTTAAAGTGTCACTTTAAGTTATTTATTTTCAATGCTTTACAAGGGCTACAGTTTCAAAAGCGGAGGTCAGATTAGCACACGGATATAGGCTTTGCAAGGAGAAATCCACAGAAAAATCCGGCTATTAAATAATTGTTAACAAGCCTTTCTGCATCAATAATTTGGAGCGAATTCAGCACTATAAAAATGTTAATTTACAGTCGGTAAACTGGTTAAGATCAGTCGAAAACGTGAAAGAATTTTGATGAAAAGCAAAACCACGATCGAAGAGATCCTAAAACAAATTGACAATGCCTGTGCCGGACTGATGTATGTCAGCGAAACCGACGCAGGATTTGAAGTGGTCAATTTTGACATGAACGGCGAATTGACAGATTCGTCATTTCGTAAATTGGCAAAAGTGGACAAGGTCACTCCCGTCGAAATAACAGGAGCGTCTGATGTGTTCGACCGACTTACAAGACCTAAAGAATGGCACGGGGAGAGCGATCGAAGGCGAATACAACGATACGAAAAACTGCGGTCGGTATTTGAAAAATACCTAATGGATCTAAAAGTGATCCGGGTGGGCAAGATCAGGATAGATATCTACATTATCGGCAAGACAAATGATGGAATGTTTGCCGGAGTAAAGACACACGCAGTCGAAACATAAGACTACTTGACCTCGAAGTGAGATTCGACTATCTGGATCATCACATTGTTCGTTCGATTATCGATGATAAGCGTGTAATACCCGGGTTCTAAAACGCGTTTTATCAACCCCATCGGCACCGGCCCTGTCGTGTTGAGAATTGGGACCGTTTTGCCTGCCCTCCATGCATTAAGATCGGATGCCGCTATGATCGAACAGGCCAGCCGTTTTGAACTATCACCGGTCGTAAAGAAGCCATTGAGAGTGACCCTCTTGTTCAGATTAATGGGATACGTTAGATGACCACCGGCTTCTACCTCGATCGTTCCGCTGATCAACGTACCATTGGTCCACAAGATATTCTTTTCTTCACGGGCATTGGTTCTATCGTCTGGTGGATTAACACGGACCAGTTGTATCGCTGCCAATATCACAAGCACGACCAAAACGATCCCGCCCCAACTCCAGTTCCAACTACGAGAATTTCTGTCCGAAGCCATTGTCGGACAGATTACATCAGCGGAACAATATCTTGAAACAAAAAAGGATGTGTCTTGCGAACACATCCTTTGGAACAGAAAAAGTCGAACTTTTTTACCGCTGGTTAACGCTGCTTGCGCCCGAGGTCTTCTTGATAACGTTTGTCGGCGTTCCAGCATAGTTTATCTTGCTCGCGCCTGATGCATCGGTCTTCAATTCGCCCGAAACGTTCACGTTGACGCGGCTCGCCCCGCTTGCGTCGACATTTGCGTTAACAGCCTTGAGATCCTCGGCATTTATCTCTGTCGCGCCACTCACATCAACTGTCAAATTCTGGGTTTCTCCCGAAATATTCAGTTTAGATGCTCCGCTCGTATCAACGGCAAAGTCACTATTCTTAAGGTTGATCACCGTGACGTTCGCTACGCCCGAAGCTTCGAGCTTTTCGATGTTTGGTGCGCCGATACGAACCCGCAGCGGATTTGAAGTTTTTACGCGACGATCCATTGAGATCTCGAGCCGCCCGCCTCGGACCTCCGTTTTTATGTATTGGAGAAGGTTGTCGTCGGCTTCGACCTCGACAGAGAAATCCTTTTGTGCGGTGATCTCGACCTGAAACACGCCGCCGACATCCACCGAGTTAAAATCGCGAAGATCTCGTATTTCCGACTTCACGTTTCCCGAGCCTTTCTCGCCCTTGAAATTGATAGAGAAGTTGAAGATCTTTCCGGAAGCCTTGCCCCAGGATGTGAAATTAGCGAACGCGACGCCGATGACTATTGCTACTGCAAATACGATAAGACCGATCTTTTTCATATATTTACTCCAGGGGAAACGCCCAGTTGCTTTGGGAAACGCTTTTCCGGAAGAAAAAGTTCGAAAAAATTTGACCAAACCCGAGCAGATAGCGAAAAGGGCGAGCCTTTCGACTCGCCCGATCCAAGACCATTGGCGGTTATTTCTTTTCAGGCGATGAGGCAGGCGAGCTCGCCGGAGCGATTTCGGCCTTTCTGCAAAAACCTTCGCTTCCTTTGGTGACCACGACACAGGTCGTCTCTTTTTCAAAGCCCTTCATTCCGGTCTCAGTTCCGGTAGCCGTCTTAAGGGTTTCCGTTTTACCTTTTCTGACGAATTCGATCGTTCCGGCCTTTGCCGTGCCCTCGAACTTTTCGGTCTTGTCCAGGTTCTTGATCTCGATGTCGAACTTTCTCGGAAGCTGCTGTTTACCGTCAGCACCTTTCTTTTCGATCACCGAGATGAACGTGCCTTCCGGGCCGTCCCATTTACCCATTAGTTTCTGTACCGCGGCTTCGTCCGGGTTTGCGACGGTTGGTGAAGCAGGCGGTTGAGTTGACGGGCTAGAGGTTCCCGACGGGCTCGACGTCACATTCGGGCCTGGCTTAACGTCAGTTTTCGGTTCGCATGCCCCTAAAGCAAAAGCCGAAGCTGCGGCCAACATAAGCATGATAGGTCTTCTCAATTTAAGTGTATTCATTTTGATTTCCTTGCCGGCATTTCCTGTCGGCTTGAAGCTTCTCGCGGTTCTTTCCAGACGGATCGATGCTTCATAAAAACCCGTCCCCGCAAACGCCCCGATCTATGTCAGGGCAAACGCAGCCGGGAGAGGACCTGAAGTCTGGGACATCGTTGCTCGAACCACGAACCACAGACGTTCATAAACGAACAGATCTTCAACACTGCGTCACGTAGAACGAACGTCTTGCGCGAACTTGCAACCTTTTTATCGAAACATCTTGTAACAAGATCATCAACCATTTTTGTTACTAAATACTTGCGCATTAACGAGCAAAAGTGCATAGTAATCCGAGTAATCCTTCTCTCGCGTCTGAGGTTTTGACGCGCTTCGACGATAACGGTTATTGGATAAGTGTGAGAGCAGGCGTTTGTAAGTTAGTTGGAAGTAGCTCTCGAGATCCGAGTAATCGAAATCCGATCCCTCACATTGGCAGTGATCCGATTCCGCTCTTCTGCAGAAGTTCCACAGGGAACAAGGAAAATAATTCAAAATGAAACTTTACGTAGGAAACCTTTCCTTCAATACATCGAATCAGGATCTTAACGATCTTTTTGGAGCAGTCGGAACTGTAGTTTCGTCGAACATCATTGAGGACCGTGAAACTGGCCGCTCGCGCGGTTTTGGTTTTGTCGAAATGTCATCAAAGTCCGAGGGCGAGACCGCCATTGCGCAGTTTGACGGCAAAGAGGTCGACGGCCGCACTCTTAAGGTCAACGAAGCCAAGCCGCAGGAAAAGCGTGGCGGCGGCGGTGGCGGCGGCTTCAACCGCGGCGGCGGTGGTGGTGGTTACGGAGGCGGACGCAACCGCTGGTAAGAACCGGCACGGTCTGTGCGAAATTGCCCTCGGACGCGATTCCGGGGGCATTTTTATTTCACGACAAACAACGTTTGACGTGATAAACTAATCGTATGTCCTACAGTCCTCTTTCTATCAAGCGTCGGCACGTGCTCGGCGATCTCTACGATAAATGCGATCCGGTCGTAAGCGTGCCCGTCTATCAGGACAATGAAACTGGAGAGATGTTGGGATACGCGGATGAGGGGCTGGGACATTTCGCAGACGCCTTTTCGTTTCATCTGCCTGAGGACATTTGTAAGAAGCTCTCAACCGGCCATTACATCTTTTCGTTTGGATATGAGTATTCAGACCCTGACGAAAAACCGGGTCGGAATCGAAAGGTGAAGCTGACTCATATTTGCCTGACCGGGAGAAAACCAGTTGAGCCAGTAGGCCCGAGGGCGAGAAAGCAAGCGAAAGTTGAATAACCGAAAGTCTCTCAGATAGGCTTCGCGATCGCGGTGGCTTGCCACGCGACAGCTTGCCACCGCCCGTGCCGTTTTACAAAGGTGCCCGTGTTAAGGAATTGGTTAATATCCTGCTTGCCGTCCATCTTTGTCGTTGTTCCAACCAATCTAAAAGCAATTACAGCTGTCGTTCCGTAGAGCCTTATCTGAACATCTTCCGCTTTGTAGGTCGTAACCGGCGCATCAGTCTTTCCCTTCGGCGTTGAGCGCACGCCTTTCATCAAATCGACTTTAGTTATTCGAGTTCCGGACGAACGAGTGTAAATAAGGTCTTCTGCCCAAAAGCGATCGTGAATTTCCGCGTCGTTGGTTCCCGCGCCTACGAGAAACTCATTAAGCAATTTTGTGAGTGCGGCTTTTTCTTTAGCAGGTTGACCGACAACGGAAATTGAACCGAGAAAGACCAGGGCTAGGCACAGAAAGAGTCTATTCATCATCATCATCAAATGCCTCTGGGTTGCAAGTTCTGCATAGCGGAACGACCTTTTCCAGAACGTCACTATCATCCCGAACAAGAACGTTACAGGTTGGACATATTGTGTTTCTGTGACGGCACGCAAGGTCAAAGGCCGTCCCGCCCTCACGTTCGGTGGTGAACAGAACGGTCGAATCTCGCCCGCAGATCCCACATTTCACAGCTGCCCCAGTTTCAAACATTTTAGAGTTCTCCTTAATACGAATTTTGGAAATCGTATCACATTAATGCGCCCCTATCGTCTGAAATAGTGACCGAATACACGATACGGTTAGCCGTTTCGTTGTGTTTTCGGATGACCGTCCCGCTAAGTTGTTGAAAACACGAAAAAGGAACGAGGATTGCTCAATTAAGTGATCGAAATACGGAAAACTCTTCGAACTCCGGGGGAAATATGCGAAAGCGTCATATCAGAAACATCTACCTTTTGGCATTTGTGCTAGTCGCGCTCGTGCTGGGTTCACAAAGCCACGCATTTTCGCAGGGCAAGGGCCGTGGAAACGGTAATGGTGGAGGCAACGGCCGCGGGGGCGGGCAACCGCAAGTTGAACGTCCGCAGGGCGGCGGGTGGGAACGCCGATCGGCTCCGCAGCCGCAGCAACGTCAGCAGTGGGGGGGCCAAATGCAGCGTCCGCAGCAGCAACAACGTGAGTGGCGTCAGCCTCAGGCACAGCAACGCGAATGGCGTCAGCCTCAACAGGATAACCGCAGGCAGCAATGGGAGCAGATGCGACAGCAGCAAGCCCAACAGTGGCAGCAGCGTCAGCAACAGCAGAAAGGCCGCGAGTGGCAACAGCGCGCCGAACAGCGGCCGCGTCGCCAGGAACAGCCCCAACAGCGCGTATGGCAGGACCTCGAGCTCGGCCGGCGACATCAGCCGATGGGCGATATGAATGCCCGCCGGCAGCAGAAGGAGACGTGGGATCGACAGACACGACGCGAACAGCGGCAGCCTCCCGAGTGGATCGAGCGTCGCCGCGGGGACTATCGAGTCCGCGATGATCGGCGCGTCAATGACGAAGAAAGCTATCGAAGTGATCGCCGTGATCGCCGCGATCGATATGAGAGAGGCAACTTTCCAGGTTTGTGGGACGGCGGCCGCGATAATTCGTACCTGGGCTATAAGAATTACGGCCAGTACAGGAGCGCACAGGTTCACGAACGCAACGCTTTGCGCAAGGCTTCAAGAGGCTACGACGGAAGATATTACGGATACGATTACGACGATCCGGAATACAGGTATGACGTGATCCGTAATATCGTTTACGACCGCGTTTACTACGATCATTCGTATTCGCCTGGTTACGCTAACTACTATTACGGCTCACCGGACTACGATTACTACGGCTCACCGTACAACTATGCCTATTACGGTTCGCCGTATGATCATCGTTATGCGCCAAGCGTAACTTATGTTTATGTTCCCCAGTACGGTCAGGTCTATTATGAACCGTATTACGCAAGCTATGGTTATCCGAACTATTACGGATCTTATTACCCGTCATATTCAAATTACGGGTATTACGACACAGGCTATGCGAATTATGAGGATCCTTATTACCGCGGAAGCGGAGTAGGTGCTTTGATCTATAGGCTATCCGGAAACAGCTTCATTGGCAGATTGCTGAGCAGCTTTCTGACTCAGGGGTATGATGAAGGTTACCTTGCCGGTTTGTATGCACGTGATCACGGGTATTATGACGATCGTTACTATGATCCGTATGGCTACAGCGAGACGTATTACGATGCATATTCAACGAATTTGTCGGAAAACCGTCGGATCTTCAGCGAGGGCTACGAAGCGGGATATCGCGATGCGGTGTCGGCAGTGCGCAACGAGTATGATCCGTATTATGACAGACAGCCGGACTTGGTCAGTCTTCTGATCGGAAACTCCCTCAGCGGCATCTAGTAGCCGAAACAAGTTGGGTGGAAAAAGCGTTCGACATGTTCGGACGCTTTTTGATTTTGCCATCGTGACGAAAACTATTGTATTTAGGTGCTTTCGGGCGTATCATTAACATCGTTCCCGACAATCTAGTTCTTGTTAGGGCGATCGCACCGGTTTGATCGGCGCGAGGCTGGTAAAGCTATCAAAGGAAGAGGAATTCAATATGAGTGAACTCAATATTTCAACCCGCCAAAGCGGAAACGTCACTATCGTAGATCTCGCCGGCAGGATCGCCTTGGGGGAGACCAACAGAGCCCTTCACGATTCGATCCGGCAAATGATCGACCATGGGAACTCGAAATTGCTGCTCAATCTCCGGAACGTTATCTTGATCGACTCAAGCGGCCTTGGTGAACTCGTCGCAAGTTTTGCATCGGCTGAACGCGCCGGCGGCACGATAAAACTTATGAATCTTTCGGACAAGTTCATCGAACTGATAACCATCACGAAACTTTATACGGTCTTCGATGTGTTTGACAATGAAAATGACGCGTTAGCGAGCTTTGGCTCAGCCAGTGAAGCAACCGCCTAAGCCGGCGCTTCAGAACTGGCTTCATAATTTGGGAAAATACACGCATCTAATATGGGCAGGCGCATCGCGTGCCCATTTTTCGCGCGCTTCGGGTGATTTGCTCCAACGGTCCTAATAAAATATAACTATCGTCGGATGAAACAGTGCCCGGCATGCAGGACGACATATACAGACGATACACTGCAGTATTGTCTGACTGACGGCAGTACGCTTGTTTCGGCCGATACTGAAGCCGAGACCATTGTTCGCCATGGCGTTCGGGTAGACATCGAACAACCGATTTCCAAGACTCAGACCACACAATTCATACCACCTTCACAGGCGCGAGGTTCAACCGGGACCGTCCTCAAAGTAGTTATTGGAATTCTCGTACTTGGATTATTAGGGCTCTTAGTCGCCGGCGGCGCTGGAGCCTTTTATTACTTCAGTACCTCGAGTACAAGCATTTCTGTAGCCACGCCAACACCGAAACCGTCGCCAACCCCCAGTCCGACAATCGACCCGGAAAAAGAACGCCTTCAGAAGGAACTCGCCAATTTGCAAAAACAATTAGACAAGGAAAAGGAGGCCGAAGCTAACAAGACGCCGCCGGTATATGAGAGCGACGAGTTTCCGACGGCCCGCGTTAATTCACCAAATGACGGTTTCCTCGCTCTCCGCAGCGAGCCGGACGCCGAAAAGGGAGAAAGGCTTGCTCAGATCCCGCACGGTACTGTCGTTACACTTGAGAATTGTGAAAAGGAAAAGGTGAAGATCGGCAATCGCACAGGCCGATGGTGCATGGTCACCTATCGTGGAACGACCGGCTGGGTTTTCGACGCTTGGCTGGAGTATTGAAACCGCGGTTGTGATAACCTCGAAGCATATTAACTATGCTTAGCGGTTTTTCGGTTCCAAGGCGGGTTGTCATTACTGGATTTGGATGTGTAACACCTATCGGGATCGGCCGCGAAGCGTATTGGGAATCACTAGCCGCCGGACGCAGCGGCGTTAAGCGAATAACCTCATTCGATACTTCAGAATTCAACGTACAGATAGCTGCTGAGATCCCGGAGTTCGACTGGGAATCAGAGGTCGATTATCAGGATCGCCGACATGTCCCGCGAACCGTTCCGCTCGCATTAAAGGCCGCACGCGAAGCCGTAGCTGATGCAGGACTTGACCCAAAGGAGCTGCCGCTCGACGAACGGCGTTCATTTGGTGTCGTAATAGGCACGGGCGGCGGCGGTCTCGCATTTACGGAAAAGCAATTTGGATTCTGGTTCTCCGGCAACGAACGAAAAGGCAGCATCTACACCATTCCCTCATCCACACACGGCGGCCTCTCATCCGAAATATCAATGGTTTTCGGCCTTCATGGCCTCTCGCATGTGATCTCAACCGGATGTACTTCTTCTACCGATGCCATTTTTTACGCGGCCCAGCACATCGCCCTAGGAAAGCAGGAAATGATGCTTGCGGGCGGCGTCGATTCGCCGATCGCGCCCGGTATTCTCCGCGGATTCGAAGTGATGACTGTGGTCACAAAAGAATGGAACGAAGAACCGGCGCGTGCTTCCCGGCCGTTTTCTAAGGACCGAAGCGGGATCGTTATCGGCGAAGGCTCCTGGATCTACGTCCTTGAAACTCTTGAAAATGCCGAAAGACGCGGTGCAAAAATTTACGCTGAGATCGCTGGATACGGTGTTACGTGCGACGCCTATCATCGCGTAAGACTTGAGGAAAACGGTGTCGAACCGGCCCGCGCCATGTCGCTTGCGATGCAGGATGCGGGCATTGGCCCTGAAGAGGTCGGCTACGTAAATCTTCACGGCACATCGACTCAACTCAACGACCGCATCGAGACTCAGGCGGTCAAACTCGCGTTTGGAGATCACGCCCGCTCGATCCCTATGTCCGCAACGAAATCACAGATCGGCCATCCGCAGGGAGCTGCCGGAGCTGCCGGCATCGGCGCCGCGCTTCTTGCTATGAACAAGGGCGTTATCGCCCCGACGATCAATCTCGACGAACCGGATCCAGTATGTGATCTTGACTATGTCCCAAACATCGCAAGGGAGCAGGACGTAAACATCGCGCTATGTAACTGCATAGGCTTTGGGTCAAAGAACTCAGCACTGGTCCTAAAGAAAGTTTGATCGAAAATGTAAAAGAGCGATCTGTTTGGCAGATCGCTCTTGGTAGGTAATTACTGGATGGTATAAAGGACAGGAAATGACAACGGGGGTTTAATAGTTCCCGAACCCCGCTGTCGGGGGATAATAAAAGCTGCCCGAACTCCGAAAAGTTTCGATATTAAAGTTCTTTCGGGCTCCACAGTCCAGACAAGCTCGGTACGTTGTACGTTCGTTTGTCATGGGCCGTGTTAGCCGCTTGTGCCAGCACCCGAAGATCTTGCCTACGATACCGATCTTGCGGCCCCGCAGTTCTTCGTGTGATATGTCAATCGCATTTGCGGCAAACCCGCTTCCTTTCAATACAGCTTGCATAACCTTGACTCCTTGCATTCCTAAGAATGCTTTCGTCTACTTAGTAGAACGATTTAAGGGGAAAGATTTGCATACATTCTGATGAGCAGTAACCGCAAAAGTTTGCCTGCCTTTTTCAGACGATGCAGCCTCTAACTTCCTCTAATTCCCCGATTTCGTTAAAATCATCCAGTTAGTTTCAGGAGATATTAATGTCCAGACTGCTATTGATTGCGCTTTTCCTCACTTTTCTTTCACTGAATACGTATTCCTGGGACGATGTAGGCCATAAGATCACGGCTTATATCGCCTGGCAGCAAATGACGCCCGCGGCCCGGGATAACGTGATCCGGATCCTTCGCGCGGCCCCTGAAGACTCGCAACTATCTACGTTTTATATGAATTACGGCGTTGAGCCCGAGTCGCAGCGAAGGCGCGAATATTTCATGCTGGTCGCCACCTGGGCCGATATTATTCGCGATCGGGCCTTTGACGCGAGGTATAAGAAGTACCACAGGAGCAACTGGCACTATGCCGACACCTTTTGGAAGCAAGTAAATGGTAGAGAGGAACGACTTAGCGGATTTGACGAAGGCGGACAAGCGGTAGAACGCCTGATCGAGTTCGACAAAGTGATCAGAAACGCGTCGGCGTCTGACAAGGACAAGGCAATTGCGATAGCGTGGATAATGCATCTCATCGGCGATCTTCACCAACCGCTACACACCTCTGCTCGAGTAACCGATACGGAACCAAAGGGTGATCAGGGTGGAAATCTATTTCTTTTAACACCGAAAGACACTCCTCGCGAAAAACAGGAAAATCTTCACTGGTTTTGGGATTCGATAGTGGTCCGAGCAGTCCCGCCGCCAAAGTCAGAATTTGCCGAACGCGACTATATAGAGCCGCTGGCACGGAAATTCATGAAGAAATATCCGATCGCGTCATTTCAAGGGAAACTAAAGCCCGGCGAATATGATGGGATCCAACAGGAAAGTTTTGGCTATAACAACTCGATCGTCTTTTCCTCCGACCTTGTCCGGTTTCAATCTCCTTCGGCTAAATATAAGAAAAGCGCCTATCAGTTAGCGGAAAAACAGCTTGCACTGGCTGGCTATCGAATGGGTGAGCTCTTTAACACAGTTTTTGGCCAGGCGCCGGCAGCAAAATAATGAACGCTCCAAAGTCCATTCACGACCATTTCAAGGCCCGGCAAGACTCGATGATCGAATCGATCCGTGAGATCGTCGATGTCGAATCGCCATCTTACGATGTCGAACAGAGCAAGGCGGTCGTGGGTCGGGTCGAGGAAGGATTCAGGAATATCGGGCTCGATCTTTCGATCGAACGCGTTCCTGCTGACGGCTACGGCGAGCACCTGATAGTTCGTGCATTCCCGTCCGCCGCAAAGCCAGTTTTATTCGTCGGCCACACGGACACGGTCCATCCGGTTGGGACGAATGAAAAGAACCCGACTCGGATCGAAGAAGATAAATTTTACGGTTGCGGCATTTTCGATATGAAGGCAAACATCGTCGTGATGCAGGAAGCGCTGCGATACTTTGCCGAAACAGGTACTCAGCCCGCCAGCCCGATAACTATATTTCTTTCATGCGATGAAGAGGTTGGAAGCATCACCGGCCGTGCGATCTTGGAACGCGAAGCCGCCAATGCCGAACTCGCTCTTGTTTTCGAACCGTCGGCTGAGGGCCGCATAAAAACCGGCCGAAAGGGCACCGGAATGTACACACTAAAGGCCCACGGCAAGCCTGCCCACGCCGGGCTCGAGCCGGAAAAAGGCGCAAGCGCGATCCTCGAACTCTCGCGACAGATCGAAAAACTTCATTCATTAAATGATCCTGCAGCCGGAACGACGGTAAATGTCTGCACCATAAAAGGCGGAACTACTTCGAACGTCATTCCCGAATATGCCGAATGTGACGTTGACGTCCGCTTTCTTACGATGTCGGAAGCCGAACGCGTGGACCACGCAATAAAGTCACTTATGACGTTTGACGAACGTGTTTCGGTAGAGCCGATCGGCGATATCAACCGTCCGCCGATGGAGCGTACCGACGCGGTGGTCGCACTATTTGACAAAGCCCGCGACATCGCAGCGTCATTTGATTACGAACTCGGCGAAACACAGGTAGGCGGAGCGTCCGACGGAAACTTTGTCGCTGCACTCGGCGTCCCCGTCCTAGACGGTCTCGGCATCGCCGGT
The DNA here is from genome assembly GCA_964436265.1 of uncultured Chloracidobacterium sp. Classification (GTDB taxonomy): domain Bacteria; phylum Acidobacteriota; class Blastocatellia; order Pyrinomonadales; family Pyrinomonadaceae; genus OLB17. The sequence continues at coordinate 15,063 of CAYTDJ010000005.1, forward strand.
GCAGGTGCTCATACGCTGAATGAGCATATTCTTGTAAGTGACATAGCAAATCGCGCGACCTTGGTAACAACATTCCTGTCAACGATCTAGAGGTTCAAATGAAGTTCAAGTTTGCCGTTGTCATTGTCATCTTAACGATCCAAGGCGGCATCCTTGCCCAATCAGCCAAGTCGCCTTACATCAACTATGAATACGAAGGCGTAGTACCAGGAAGATCGCTCCCTAATGGAGTGATCGAGCTTGGCGGTTCGTTGATCGGCGACATCGAAGCCGATCCGGTCTATTCCGTAGCGCAAATGAAAAAGGGCCGAACGGAAATGCTCTGGCTCGTAGTTTCGACCGGCAAAGATGCAAAAGGAATTACAGGATGGAAAGTAATTGACGTCTTATCTTTCCCCTCACTTGCTAAAGCACAATATCTATTCACTGCCGGCGATCCGGCGATATATTGCCGGAAAAACGGAGGTGAAATTCCGAATCCGGTTGGCGTTGGGCGCATCGATCGAAAGCGAGCGCGTTTTTTACCCTTAAAGCTGTGGTCCGCAGATCTCAAGTTAAAGCGCTTTACTCCGCTTAACCTCGCGGGCGTTAAATG
>CAYTDJ010000005.1:15757-18959 GCA_964436265.1 uncultured Chloracidobacterium sp.
CGAGTGCGCGAGAGCGTACTTGGGTGGGTTCGACTCCCACACGCCTCCGCCAATTCGATTTTGGATTTTGGATTTTGGATTGAAAAACGAAATTGATCTTAGAGAGTCCTATGTAAAGGATTGAAATGACCGAAAAGGAATTTAAGAACCGTACGAAGGACATTGCTATTCGAGTAATTAGGCTGGTGGAAACGCTTCCTAATTCTCACAGCGCTCAAGTGATTGGGAAGCAGCTTTTACGCTCTGCGACGTCTATTGGCGCAAATTATCGAGCAGCATGCCGAGGAAAATCCACTGCCGATCTTTTGCATAAGCTGGCAATTGTGGAGGAAGAGGCTGACGAATCGATCTATTGGTTAGAACTATTGATTGAAGCAGAGATCGTTTCGGAAAAGAAACTGGCGGTCTTGATGAGCGACATAAACGAGATCGTCGCGATGACGGTTTCGTCTGTTAAAACCCTAAGATCTAATCGTAACGGCGAATCCAAAATCCAAAATCTAAAATCCAAAATATGAAAGACTGGATCTCCCTCAATATGACTCCGGGCGTCGGGCCGCGTGCGGCAACGAAGCTGCTGGAGCGTTTCGGTTCAGCTGACGCTGTGTTTCACGCGCGGAGGCCCGAACTGGAATCTCTGCGGCTAAAACCCGAGACGATCGAGAGCATTCTCAAACGCGAGTTTCACGATAAGGCGGATGAAGAACTCGACCGTGTAAAGAAATTCGGCGGAGATGTTCTTATCCTCGATGACGGCAGTTACCCGACCTACCTTCGCGAGATCGCCGATCCGCCGATAACACTTTATGTCCGCGGAGATTGGCAGGGCTGTTTGGATCAGCCGTGCGTCGCGGTGATCGGATCGCGAAACTGCTCGACCTATGGCAAGAACGCCGCCGAAATGCTTTCGCGTGAACTTGCAGCTCGGGGGATCACTATCGTATCCGGTCTCGCTCGCGGGATCGATACCGCGGCACATCGCGGTGCGATCGAAGGAAAAGGCAAGACGATCGCGGTGCTTGGAACCGGCATCGATGCCGTCTATCCGAAAGAGAATACGCGTCTTGTATCTGAGATCCTCGATTCCGGCGGAGCGCTCGTAACACAGTTTCCTCTCGGCACGCCGCCGATACCGGACAACTTCCCCTATCGAAACCGGATCATAAGCGGATTGAGTCTGGGTGTGCTTATCGTAGAAGCGTCAGAACGGAGCGGTTCATTGATCACAGCCCGGCTTGCAATGGAACAGAATCGCGAGGTGATGGCCGTTCCGGGTAACATTACATCCGGAAACTCTTTCGGCACGAACTATCTTATCAAGGCAGGTGCAAAGCTCGTCCAGCAGTGGCAGGACGTAGTGTCAGAGTTGCCGAGTGAGATCGCGGCAGAGATCCTGCCGCCAAAGATCGAGAGAGCAGGCAATCCAACTGCATCCAAACAACAGGAATTGATGCCGGGTGATCTCAGCGAAAACGAACGAAAGATATGGCCGCTGCTTCCCGTCGACGACCATGTTCATATTGATGTGCTGCTCGAGGAAAGCGGATTGTCATTCGGGGATCTGAACGCTGTCTTAGTAGGCCTCGACATACGCGATCTCATCCGCGTGCTGCCCGGAAAAAACTATGCTCGACGCATTTGATCTTTAACCGGTTTAGTCGGAACTCGTATCCGATCTTACAGAAAAATCACTCTGCAATAATCCATCTTCGATCTGAGCGATCGTGAAATCCAAAATCGAATCGAAGTTGACAAGCCGTTGAGCGCGGTGTTAGTAGTCTAAACGTCAGAACGGATGAACTTTATGTCGAAGAATCTTTTAATAGTTGAAAGCCCTGCGAAAGCAAAGACCATTGAAAAGATTCTAGGAAAGGATTTTCAGGTAAACAGCTGCTACGGTCACATCCGCGATCTCGAAAAGGCCGGCATGGGCATCGACATCGAGAACGATTTCGAACCCAGCTACATAGTTCCCGACGACAAAAAGAAGGTTGTCAGCGAACTTAGGTCTCTTGCAAAAAAGTCCGACGAAGTATGGCTTGCAACGGACGAAGACCGTGAGGGCGAGGCGATAAGCTGGCATCTGTGCGAGGTGCTCGGCCTTGACCCTAAGTCAACCAAACGGATCGTTTTTCACGAGATCACGAAGCCTGCGATAGAAGCTGCCGTACAAAACCCGCGTCGGGTAAATATGGATCTGGTAATGGCCCAGCAGGCTCGACGCGTTCTGGATCGCATTGTCGGGTTTGAATTGAGTCCCGTTCTCTGGCGCAAGATCAGCGCAGGCGGTAACAACTTGAGCGCAGGACGTGTGCAGAGTGTTGCCGTGAGGCTGATCGCCGACCGGGAACGCGAGATCAACGCATTCGAACAATCCAGCCATTTCAAGATCGAAGGCCTCTTCGTTGCGGATGATATTACCGGCAAATCCGTTACCTTCAAGGCTGAGGGACGGAAACAGGACAGTTCCGACGATGCGGAAGCGTTTTTGAAAAGCTGTATTGGCGCCGACTACAAGGTAACCGACGTACGGGTCAAACCCGGCAAGCGAACTCCCGCTCCGCCATTTACCACTTCTACATTGCAGCAGGAAGCATCAAGAAAATTGGGCTACGGGGTCGGCAGAACGATGCAGATCGCCCAGAAGCTTTACGAGAACGGACACATCACCTACATGCGTACCGACAGCGTCAGCCTCAGTGATACTGCGCTGAACGAAATTGCGCACACAATAGGCAGCTTGTACGGTGAAAGATACCAACAGGCGCGCAAATTCAAAAACAAAAACGAATCTGCTCAGGAGGCTCACGAAGCTATTCGCCCGACTGATGCGAGTGCGACGACCGTTGCCGAGCCGGAGTGGCAAAGGCTGTATGAGCTGATCTGGAAGCGAACCGTGGCATCGCAAATGGCCGACGCCGAATTAGAAAAGACGACCGTAAAGATAGAGATATCCACGAACAAAGAAGAGTTGACCGCCTCCGGTGAAGTGCTTAAGTTTGATGGATTTCTGAAGGTCTATCGCGAAGATAAGGACGAAGACGAGCAAGAAGAATCAACCCAGAGTCTTCTGCCGCCGATGAGCGTGGGCCAATCGCTTCCGCTGTCCGAACTCAGGGCCACGGAACGATTCAGCCGTCCGCAGCCGAGATACACCGAAGCGTCACTAGTAAAAAAATTAGAAGAACTCGGCATCGGGCGC
>CAYTDJ010000006.1:0-18687 GCA_964436265.1 uncultured Chloracidobacterium sp.
TTTCTCCTTTCTCCTTTCTCTTGCGCCACCTGCGCCACCTGCGCCGGCGCAAACCGCGGCGCAAGGAGCTTTCCCGACCCACACAACCATGAGCGTAGTTACTGATTTTGAGAATAATTAACGGATCCGTGGTGAAAGTCACATGGTCCTGCTAGGCAAAGTCCTAGCCTGCGATAACGGCGAGGTTCACCTGAGCCGAGAGCAACTTCGGGAGGGGTGCTCCCGTGCGGACAGGCGTGTCCGCGCTCCGAGATGAAAAAGGCCGTTCGGGATCAGTTCCCGAACGGCCCTCAATTATCGATCGCGGCTAACTACGCCGGAGCGTGCAACTCGGCGAAGTGAGCAAAGAACCAATAGGTTATTCCTGCCCACACGATCAGATTGATGATCGATGCGATCAACCCTATCTTTTGCGCCTTCGCGTCAAATCCGCCGCGGTTCTCCTGTTTTCCATACATGAGCATCGCCACCAGAATGCCGGTAACGATCCAAGCAAATAGACGGATACCGAGATTTAGGGGGATGACCTCCGCCTTCAGGTTCATCAGATATGGAACCTGGTAAAGCGTCAACGCGATCGCAAGGATTATCGCTATGATCGCGGCGATCGGAGGAGAATTTCTCGATGCCGATTCGTTCGCGTCCGCATTTGAGACCTGACGCAGATTACTGTGGGAATAGCTGTACGCGAAATAGATCACAAGGCCGATAGCCATCCAGTCGATCAGGCGGATCCATGTATCGAGCGGCAAGCTGTTCATCAGATATGCAGCTGACACGACCGTTGCGATAGGAATGAACGGCGAGAGCGGCACCTTGAAAGGGCGATGAAGTGCCGGGTTCGAGGACCGAAGAATGATGATGCCGGTACCGACGATAACGAACGCGAACAGCGTTCCGATACTCACCAATTCACCGAGCAAACTGATCGGCACAAAACCTGCCAGTATCGCAACGATCGCGCCGGTGATGGCCGTAGTGATGTGCGGCGTTTGATATTTCGGATGGACCTTGGCGGCCCAGTGCGGTAGCAAGCCGTCCTTTGACATCGAATAAAAGACGCGAGGCTGTCCCATCACCATGACGACCATCGTTGAACTCAAGCCAAGTACCGCGCCGACCTTGATGATGGTCGGGAAAACGGCAAGGATCGTCCCCATCGTGGTTCCCTTGGCGATTTTGAGTGCTTCGTCGATCGCGACCGCGATAGGGGCAGCGGCGTTGGTCAGGAGTTTATAGTCAACGAGGCCGACCATGATACCCGCGACCAAAATGTACAATACCGTACATATCGCAAGCGATCCCAAAATGCCCATAGGCATGTCCTTCTGCGGATTCTTCGCTTCCTGTGCGGCGGTCGATACAGCGTCAAAACCTATATAGGCAAAGAAAATGACCGCCGCGCCAGTGACCACTCCGCTAAAGCCATACGGCATGAACTCGGCGCAGCCGGGGCTTCCGACCGTACAGCCGATACCCAGATTGTGAGTGTTCACATATCCGATCCCGGCAATGATGAAGAGAACAACGACCAGAACCTTGATGATCACAATGATCGAATTGAAACTTGCCGATTCCTTGATGCCGCGAATGAGTAGCAGCGTTACCGCGATCGAGATGAGAAACGCGGGCAAGTTAAAGACGCCTGTCGCGATCACCGTTCCGGCAGTATCCTTTATTTGCATTCCCGGCGGAGCGCTTAGACTCAAGGGGAAGTTAATTCCCAGCGTGTCTCTGAATAGGCTGACGACATAGCCGGACCAACCGACCGCAACGGTCGCGGCACCAAAGGCATATTCAAGAATAAGGTCCCAGCCGATGATCCACGCAACAAATTCGCCGAGTGTTCCATATCCGTATGCATAGGCGGAACCTGAGATCGGCACACTTGCAGCAAACTCCGAATAACAGAGCGCGGCGAAGGCGCTGACAATACCGGCTAGGATCATCGATATGACAACGGCTGGCCCCGCGTGTTTACCTGCTGCTTGGCCGGTAAGAACAAAGATACCGGTGCCGATGATAGCCCCGATGCCGAGCATGGTGAGGTCGAGAGCACTCAAGGTCTTTTTGAGTGTGTGAGTACCTGTCTCTGACGCCTCGGCAATGATCTGTGAAATTGGTTTAGTCGCAAAAAGTGACATGAAACCCTCCTAATTAAAGTGAATTACGATTGCGATACCGGTTCGCCGGAATCGGACAATTTTCTCCAAATAAAGTAAACCGGCACGCCCGTCAGTACGATCAGCAGGCCGGGCCATGTCGCCGTCGTTTGATAAACAAAAAGAACGACGAGAATAACTGCTGCACCGATGCAGTACAGTGCCGGGATGATCGGATACCCGACTGCTTTATACGGACGCACCGCATCCGGTTGTTTCACACGGAGCACAAAAACCGCCGCGATCGCCAGAATGTAGAAGATCAAGGCTGCAGATATTACGTACGTGAGCAAGTCGTTGTAAAGCAAACCGTATCGTCCATCCGCCTGAACGGTCCGAGGCAAAACATAGAACGCTGAGAAAATGCCCTGTACGACTATCGCCCATGCCGGCACGTGCGCCTTGTTCAGCTTTCCGGCCGCATTGAAGAACAATCCGTCTTTTGCCATTGCGTAGTATGCCCGTGCACCGGAAAGGATGAGGCCGTTGTTGCAGCCAAAGGTCGATATCATTATCGCGACGGCCATAATTACGGCACCCGCGCCGGGAAAGATCACATCGGCGGTAGCCGAGCCCACGCGGTCGCTCGCCACTTTTTGCATGTCCTCGAACCTCAAGGTTGTCAGATAGGCAATGTTCGCCAAAAGGTAGAGGACGATGACGCCGCCGGTTCCGAGTAATAGCGAGAGAGGCAGATTTCGCTGTGGGTCCTTGACCTCTCCCGCGGTGAACGTGACGTTGTGCCATGCGTCGGCAGAAAACAGCGAATTGGTCTGCGCGACGCAAAGGCCGACAAAAAGGCCGAATGCGGCCGCAGCCGTGAGCCCGTGGCCGACATCCTGCAGACTGCCGCGAATAGTCCAGAGGTCACCGAAATTTGCAGAGGCGATCTGCGGATAAGAGACGAGGCCGACGATGATGCCGAGAACGATCAACGCGATAAGCGAGCCCGTTTTTGCAAACGTGAAAACGTTCTGGACGAGCTTCCCGAGCTTGAGCCCGCGTGTGTTCATCCAGGTCAATAGCGCGATCATCGCAATTCCGAACAACTGCGCGGTAGAGAGCGAAAAGGCGTAGCTGGAAGATCCGACGCGGATCGGCTCAATAATATAGTTGCTTTCGGAGATGGCTGGGAATAATATGCCCGTGAAACGTGCGAAGGCGACGGAAACCGCGGCGATGGTCGCCGTGCCGATGACAAGGAAATGTGTCCACCCGTAAAGAAAACCCCAGAGCGGCGAATAAGCTTCTTTAAGGTAAACGTACATTCCGCCCGCTTTCGGCATCATGGCGGCAAGTTCGCCGTATGAAAGGGCGGCACCAACGGTCAAAAGGCCGGTTATCAGCCAGACGACCAAAAGCCATCCGGGCGAACCGACCTGACGAGCGATGTCAGCCGAAACGATGAAGATGCCGGAACCGATCATCGAACCGGCGACGATCATCGTCGAATCAAGCAGGCCGAGCCCGCGAATAAATCCTTCGTTGGATTGTTGCTCGATCTCAGCAACGTCAGCTGCCATACGTTTCCTCGTACAAATAGAGAAGTGCGTTTACCGAAAAACGGGAAGATTTCAACTCAACTATTTAACTTGATGCCAAGAAGTTGGCGAGAGATTCGTAGGTGATATTATACGAGTATTACAGGAACTGTCGAGTTATCAATTAAGTTTTCACCCATTTCACACATAGCAGGTGACCAAACATGAATGACGGTCAAAGGCGTCTAGGCGATATGCCAGCCGATGATTTTCGACACTACGGATATCAGGTAGTCGATTGGATAGCAGACTATTTCGAGCACATTGGTGAACTGCCTGTGCTGTCGCAGATCGAACCGAATTGGCTGAAAGAGAATATTCCGGAGTCGGCTCCGGAAAAGGGTGAGGATTTTGGCCTTGTTTTAAAGGACGTCGACCGCCTGATCTTGCCCGCCGTAACTAACTGGAACCATCCTAATTTTCATGGTCTGTTCTCGACATCAACTTCTTCAGTAGGCGTTTTCGGCGAGATGCTCGCGGCGGCGTTCGATATGAAGGCAATGCTGTGGCGAACATCGCCGGCATCGACCGAGCTTGAAGATGTCGTGCTCGATTGGCTTCGGCAGATGCTGGGTTTGCCCGATCATTTCGAAGGGATCATCTACGACACCGCATCGGTCTCGACGATGCATGCGATAGCCGCCGCACGCGAACGCGCGAATCTGAACATACGCGAACAAGGAATGAGCGGTCGTGATGATCTGCCTTTGCTTCGCGTCTATTGCAGCGAGCATGTGCATTCATCGATAGACAAGGCGTGTATCACTCTCGGACTCGGGACGCGCAGCCTGCGGAAGATCACGGTCAATGAGCGTTTCGAAATGATCCCGGAAGCACTGGCAGAAGCGATAGACGAAGACATCGATGCCGGCTATCTTCCGATCTGCGTGATACCCACGATCGGCACGACGTCGTCATCGAGCGTTGACCCCGTCGATGCGATCGCCGACATCTGCGAAAAACACAGCATCTGGCTTCACGTCGATTCGGCCTATGCCGGGTCCGCGGCGATACTGCCGGAAAAGCGGGAATATTTTGCTGGGTGGGAGCGAGCCGATTCGATCGTGACGAACCCGCACAAATGGATGTTCACTCCGTTTGACCTCTCGGTCTTGTATTGCCGCGATCTCGGAATAATGAAACAGGCCTTTTCGCTTGTGCCCGAATATCTGAAGACCAACGACGAGGGTACGGTCAAGAACGGGATGGATTACGGCATTCAACTCGGGCGCCGGTTTCGCGCCTTGAAGCTATGGTTCGTGATGCGCTATTTCGGACGCGAAGGCTTGATCGACCGGATCCGCGAGCATTGCAGGTTGGCAGAACTGTTTGCCTCGTGGGTAGAAGATTCGCCGGATTTTGAAATGCTTGCTCCGGTACCGTTCGCGTTGGTTTGTTTCCGTGCATGCCCCGAGGGAACTGGCGACCTCGACGCTCTGAACGAGCGGATAATGAACGAGATCAACGCCTCCGGCGAAGCATATCTTTCGCATACCAAACTTAACGGAAAATTCACGCTGCGGCTTTCGGTCGGAAGTATTCGTGTGGAAGAACAGCATTTGAAGAAAGTCTGGGATCTACTTAATGAGCATCTCAACGGTGTCGTGAAAGCGTCGGCAAAAGGAGCCGACTAACGGAAATTTTTTATGGCGGGAAATGTGATCGTCGCATGTGCGAACTGCGGAGCAAAGAACCGCGTTAGTTTTGACGCCGCTCTAAAACAGCAGCCGGTATGCGGGAAATGCGGGGAAGCATTACCTGCTCCTTCGTCAAAACCTGTGACGGTAACGGACGCGAATTTTGGATCGGTCGTGGAAAAGTCGCACCTGCCGGTGCTGCTCGACATGTGGGCGGCCTGGTGCGGTCCGTGCAGAATGATCGCTCCAACGATCGAGATACTTGCGGGCGAACTCGCCGGAAAGGTTCTGGTCGGAAAGCTCGACGTCGATTCAAATCAGAGGACCGCGGCACGATTCGGTGTTCAGAGCATTCCGACGCTGCTGATCCTGCGAAACGGAAAAGAAGTCGACCGTATCGTCGGCGTGCAATCGCGCGAAGCGATCTTAAGAAAGCTTCAACCTTTGATCTAAGTCTCCCTATTACCCGAGACCTCGTCCCAAATACGATGTCCGTGGGTTTCCTTCAGAAAGATAGCTCCGACCACAAAGGTAATGCCGGCGATCGCCATTGGGTAATAGAGGCCTGCGTATATATTGCCTGTCTGAGCGATGAGGGAAACGCCTATCAGCGGCAATAGCCCGCCAAATACGCCATTGCCGATATGGTAAGGCAGCGAGAGAGCCGTGTAGCGAATTTTTGCCGGAAATGCCTCGACAAGGTATGCCGCGATCGGGCCATAGACCATCGTTACCCAAAACACTTGAATGAAGACCAGTAAGATCAGCGACCACGCCGTTGGATTCTTAAGAAGCGTACCAAGGTCGGTGTACGGGAGCACTTTGTCGGCAGGTTTTAGGGTGCCGTCAGCAGCATTCGTCTGCGGTGTTAGTTTGATCGCGCCGGTGACCGGATCCGCCTGGGACGTCGCGGTTACCACGTTGGAACCCGCGGACGATTGCATCGACTGATAGATCGGGATGTAGGTGAGCATCGCGAGAAAACAACCGGCGAGGATGATCCATTTGCGGCCGATCCGGTCGCTAAGAGCGCCGAAAACTACAAAGAACGGCATAGCCATCACGAGCGCTATCGCGACTATGTACTGGGCCGAGACCGAGTTCACATTGAGGATCGTCTGCAGATAGAAGAGCGCGAAGAACTGGCCCGCGTACCAAACAACGCCTTGACCGGCCGTTGCGCCAAATAGCGAGATCAAAACTCGCTTCAGATTATCCCAATGAGTGAATGCTTCGATCAGCGGATTGGCCGATGTCATCCCGGTCGATTTAACCTGCTGAAAGATCGGCGATTCTTCCATCTTCAGTCGAATATAGAGCGAGATAACAACAAGCAGGATCGAAACGAGAAACGGTATTCGCCAGCCGCTGATGCCCTCGGCCTTTCCGGCGAATTGTTCCGGCGACATCAAATTCTGAACCACAAGTATCACCGCTAGCGACATAAAGAGGCCGAGCGTTGCGGTTATCTGAATGAATGAAGTGTAAAATCCGCGTCTGTGATCCGGAACATGTTCGGCTACGTAAACGGCCGCACCGCCATATTCCCCGCCGAGCGCAAGGCCCTGAAGAACCCGGACCAGCAACAAAATGATCGGGGCCGCCCAACCGATCGCGGCGTATGCGGGAAGAAACCCGATTATCGCGGTCGATCCGCCCATTATCAACAGCGTGACCAAAAACGCGTATTTGCGACCGACAAGGTCCCCGATCCTGCCAAAGAACAAAGCACCGAATGGGCGTACGACAAACCCGACGGCAAACGTCGCCAGATAGGCAATATAGGCAAACGTATCGTTTCCCGGGGGATAGAACAGCGGTGCAATGAACGGCGCAAGACTGCCAAAGATGTAGAAGTCGTACCACTCGATCATGGTTCCGACGGCCGATGCGCCGATCACCTGCCAGATCTTTGCTTGCGAGATCTCGTCATTATAATAAGCGCCCAGGTCTTTGGAAGTTTCCGCCATTTGTCGCTGAATTCTCCGAATTTTAAATGAAGGTGAACTTGAAAATGTGTTGAAGTATTAGACCAATTTCCACCGATGAATTCAAAGACGTTATTGCTTGAGTTACGATGGCGACATTGTGTTATCGTCTAGGCCTATGCGATTTGTGAAGGAGAGTGTGATCAAGGCATCGCCTGAGCGCGTTTTTGCGTTTCACCAATTGTCTGACGCCTTCGAGAGGCTTTTGCCGCCTTGGGAAAACGCTCGGATCATTCAAACAGCAGATATTTCACAGGTCGGCTCACGCGCGGTCATAGAACAAAAGATATTCGGCGTGATTCCGTCGCGATGGATCGCAGAGCATACTGCCTATGATCCGCCGAGGATGTTTGAGGACGTACAGGTCTCCGGTCCGTTTGCGAGTTGGCAGCATCGTCACATTATCGAACCGCACCCGGATGGGGCGATATTGCGGGACGAAATAGAATTCGAACCGCCAATGTCTTTGTTCGGGAGGCTTGCGGCCCCAATGCTGATCGTTCCGAAGCTGGAAAAGATGTTTGAATTCCGGCACGGCGTCACGCGAGCGTGGTGCGAAGCCGCCGAGCCGGAGTAGGTCAACTTGCCGGGACGTTGTTCTTTTCAAACCATTCGACGATCTGCGGATAAAGATCCGCTAGCGTCTGGCCTTTCTTTCGATTTACGTAAATTTCGATCAGAAACCTGTCGAACTCGGCAAACTTTGGAAAGCCCCGGCTCTTTACCATCATCCTTTCGACGGCATCGATCATTTTCTGCAGGTCTTGCTTCGGCGCAATGTCCGCCGCCCGCAGATTAACGAGGGCCCAGTTCATATACTCGTTAAATGCTGCGATCCCTGGATAATAGCCGCCTCCCATTCTCTTTTCGACCCAAATATCTCTGTTGCTGACCGCTTTGACGATGCGTTCTGCGTACTTATCCGCTTCCGGATTTATGTAGCCGTGGTTCATCTCGGTAAATACGATGTTGCCGCGAAAGATGATCTCGGACTTGGGCGACAAAGAGAACTCAGGGCCGCTCCGTTTGAGGTCTGCGGCGTATGGAAAATTCACATGCGGCTGCAGTTCCTTAAACCCTCCGTCCTCGAGCCAAGTAACTGACTGGTTATAGGCAACGAGCGGTGAGAACACGATATTGTAAAAATTGTAATCGTTGGATGTGGGAAAATTTCTATCGAGCCATTTCTTCATCGCTGTGAGATCGGCGGTGTCTCGATAAAAGGAGACCTGTTCGTCGTAGGTCTTTTTGTTCTGCTTAAAGAACTCGCGGAACTTCGTCGCCTCCGCAAAGTCCTTAAGTAGGTCGAAATATGGCAGAAGTGAATTGCTTCGTTCGCCATTGAAACCCGTCCGGTCGAAAACCTTGCTTCGAGCGAGTTTCCCGTTAGCGTCAAACACGAACGCATTGCCATTCATCTTCAGTGAGAAATATCGGTTTTGGTCGCGCTTTAGTTCTGTTTCGAGGGCGGCGATCAGAGGATGATCGGCATACTTATCAAACCACTCGCGAACGGCTTTGTAATACTCGGAGTTCTGATAAACAAGATTCTTGTTTGCGATCGCGGTCGGCGTGATCGCGATGGCAATGTTCACAAGCTCGTATGCTTCAGGAATGCTTACGCTGATCTTGCCGCGATGCGCCTTTTGATATTGCTTGTCGAACCGAGCGGCCGGTATCCATCTTGTGCCGACGATCTGCGTGAAACAATCCTTATCGCCGAACCGAATAATGAAATCGTATTTCTTGCCTTCCTCGACGTCGAAACTGATCTGATCGACATCGGTAATGAACGTTACCCTGTGAGGTTTCCCGTCAATAAGAGCAGCTTCATAAACGTCCGGCTTAGCTTCGGGTACGAGCGACCATTCGCCCTTCTTCATCACACTTCCGTCCTGAATACTGATCACGCCGGCGTTCGACTTGATCACCGGCAAGTTATCCTGAGCCGAGGCGGCGACTGCAAAAATAAATATGAAAAATAAAGTCTTTGATAAATTCACCATGTTTTTCTGTGTGCGCAATTCGTTTCTGGCCGCCAAGCCAAGAAACACCGCGGGCCCGGTTTTTATGACACGCGCTAACGAATCAGTACCTGCGTGGATTATGATTAGTATTTACTGACTCTATGCTCACTCACATCGTTTGTTGGAAATACAGACCGGAGACAACCGAAGCCGAACGGCAGGATCACGTTGCGCGGCTTCGCGCGCTGCCAGACCTGATCCCGAACATCATTTCATTCAACGTGGGAAGCGACATACTGCATCTCGAACGCTCTTTCGACACAGGACTCGTCGCGGTCTATCCCGATCGTGAGGCCCTCGATCACTACAACGATCATCCAGACCATCAGGCAGTTGCGGCCTTGGGCAGGCAGATCGCGGAAAAAGTCGTTTCGGTCGATTTCATTTCGGAAGGAGGGGATTGAAAAAGATCCTTGGAAAGTCCGTACTGCTTCTGATCGCCGTCCTGTTGGCGGTGCAGGTTCCGTTCATTTATCGGCGTTACAAGATCGGTCAGCTGTCAGATAGGATCGCATCGCTTAACGCCGATCGAGCAACACGCGAAACGCACGGATACACCGAATACAAAGGCGTGATGCACGCTCACACGAGCTTGGGTGGGCACAGCACCGGGACTTTTGAAGAACTAATAAAGGCCGCGAACGATAACGGTTTGGATTTCGTCGCGATGACCGAACATTATGACCTGAATTACGATACGTCCGCTCTCGGGCTAAACGGGGTTTACGGCAAGACGCTTTTTGTAAATGGGCAGGAGGTGGATGCGAGCGACGGCGGGCGTTATCTGCTGTTTCCGGGCTCGCCGGAATCCGCGAGTTTCGGAAAGCTCGATTCCAAGGCCCTGATGGAGAAGATCCACGCCGAAGGCCGGCTCGCTGTCAACAACTATCCCGAGCGCAAGACCTCAGACAATACCGATTTTGACGGAATGGAGGTTTACAGCCTACATATAAACGCAAAAAGGTCTAATCCGTTTACGGCTATCTTTGACGTGATCTGGTCTTTTCCAAAATACCCCGAACTCACGTATGCGACCTATTTTCGCCGCAACGACGATTATCTGCGGCGGTATGACATTGTTGCCTCGCAAAAGCGTCTTTTGCTTACGGCAGGAGCCGACGCACACTCGAACAAAGGCTACTATCTGATCGCCGATGACGAAGGAAACAGGCATTTCGGGTTCAAGATCGATCCGTATAAGGTGATTTTCCGGCTTGTGCGAATGCACGTTCTCCTCGAATCCGGAACGCCTCTTACGCGCGAATCGCTTATCGAAGCGCTGCGAGAGGGCCACGGATTTGCGGGTTTTGACATTCTGGGAGACACGAGCGGCTTCGCGTTTTCTGCCGATAATGGCACGGAAATGCGTATAATGGGCGACGAGATATCGTTGGCAAATGGTGTCAAACTTAATATATTTGCTCCATTGAAATGCCGCTTTGTCGTCTATCGTAACGGGGTCAGGCTCAATGAATCCACCGTTTCAAACGAGTATCGCATTGAGGTAAACGAACAGGGCACATACCGCGTTGAGGCGTATTTGGATGATCTGGGGAGCCCATTCGACCAGGCGCCATGGATAGTCTCGAACCCAATATATGTAAGGTAAGCAAACCGTTTTGGGGGCGTGAACATCTTAATTTCGCACGACAGGTCGTAAATTGATCGGATTGTTAAAATGAAGAGTCTTTTTCGAATTTCCCCATGGGCATTGGCGATAGTTGGGCTGATGTCCGTTGTTTCCTTTGCCCAGCAAGTAAAACGCCCGCAGTTTGACGTTACGGGCTATGTCGTCGACGCACAGCTCGACCCGGCGGACAATAAGTTGACCGCGACCACAGACGTAACGTTTGTTCCATCAGAAGATACGAGGAACGTCTCGTTCGAGCTGAATGGTTCGCTGAAGATAGACACGATAACCCGTATCGATAAGCCTACGGCTCCTGTAACAACTCCGGGCCCAAAAGCAAAAGGGGCACCGGCCGCTGCGGGTAACCCGATAACGTTCGTGCAGGATCAGGTCGGCGTTTCCGATCTGGGGCCGAGCGTTCGCGTTGATTTTGGCGATATGGTCGCTAAGGGAACTTCGGTCACTCTTCGATTCAAATACAACGGGATACTGAATACCGCGCAGGGCGGGCCTCTGCTGAACAAACGGCTTGCTTACGTGGGCGAAACGGAAGGCTATCTCATGTATGCGGCCCGCTGGTTCCCGTTTCATGATTACGCGGCAGACTTTGCTACCTCAGACATTACGCTTACCGTTCCCGGCGGTATGCAGGTCGTCGGCTACAGCGACACTCCGTCGACGAGCGCTGGAGGCAAGTTTCGGTTCACCCAGATGAAACCGGGCCTGGTCGGTAATTTCGCCTATGGCAAGTTCGCGACGCGAAGCTTGAAGATTGGCGACTACGAGCTTCAGTTCAATACGAAGCCCGGATTCGACAATCTGGTGCAGGATTATGGAGAGACGCTCGGCAAGGCGCTCGAGTTCTACACAAAGAAATTCGGCAATGCCGATTTTGGAAAGAAGCTTATCGTTGCGCAGATCGACGACGAAAGTCTCGACTTCTATTCGTCGATGGGAATGTTGTTCGTTTCCAGCCGACAATTCGAATCGGGCCGCGAGATAACTGAAGAACGTCTTCAGCGTGAAGCAGCGATGCAGTGGTGGGGTTTGACTGTCGGTCTCAAATCGTTCGACGATGCCTGGCTTTCGCAGGGACTGGCGGAATACAGCGCATTCGCTCTTCGCGAAAGTACGATGGACGGAGCAAAGCTTGACGCGCTCCGCCGAGAACTCGTTGAGAAATCGCTGACGTTCGAGCAAACTGCGTCGCTCATTCGAGCGCCCGCTAATCTGGACGATCAATCGGTCGCCTACCAGTACATCATGTACGCAAAAGGCGCAATGGTCTTCAAACTGTTGCGCGACACGCTCGGGGATCAGAAATTCGACCAGCTGTTGCGGACATATCTGCAGGAAAATCGGGGCAAGAATGTTTCGATAGACGATTTTGAAAAGCTGGTATCGCGCGTGGCGGGACAGAACATGCGTTACTTCTTTGCTCGCTGGGTCGAGGGAACCGGCGTTCCGGAATTTACGGCGGACTATCTGATCATACGCACACGCGGCGGTAAATTCATCGCACGCGGGACGGTAAAACAGAACTACGACAATTTGCGTTTGCCTGTAGAGGTACAGCTGCGATCTGAAGGCGAACTTGGTCTCAAGACGGTAACACTTGATATGCAGGAATCGAGTGCCGATTTCAACATCGAATCGACGGGGAAGCCGCTCGCGGTCGTTATCGATCCAAATTACAAACTCCTGCGCATTTCACCCGAACTCAGGGTTTCATCTATCGCCCGCCGCGGAATCGAACAGTTTAAGGAAGGCAATTACGTCGAGGCGCAGGGCCAGTTCGAAGCGGCATTAAAACTCGACCGGTCGAATTCGTGGATCTATTACCACCTAGGCCTGCTGTTTCTTGAGCAGCGTAACTACGATCTGGCGATAGATAATTTCAAGGCAACTCTGGGCGGAAACCTGAGCCCGACTTGGCTCGAGGTTTGGGCGAACATCAAAATGGGTAATGCCTATGACGCTAAAGGCGACCGGACACGTGCTACAGCGGCATACGGCCGGGCAGAGAAGATCGGCGACAATTATGACAACGCCCAGGAGGCGGTTAAGAAGTATCAGGCAAATCCGTACGACCCGCGAGAAAGCAAAACGACCGCGATCAAATAGATCGTTTTCTTACCAGTTTCATTTCTTAGGCGGGTGACAGGTGACCTGGAGGTCGAGTTTCTCACCAAGCGAGTTTACCGCCTTGACGGTAAGTATCAGATCGCCTCCTTTTACCGCAACGGTCGCCACTCCTGAAGCCTTGTCTTTCGACTCTGCTGTATCGACGACCCATGCCACTTTTGGCTTGTTGGGCGCGCTTAGAGTCACCGACACATAAAACAACCCCGAAGACTTTTTGCCGTCCACCATTTCGTCCGAAGAAAACTTCACGTCTTCAATAGTGTAAGCAGGCGGCAAATCCAGAGGATAATCGAACGACAGCGTCTTTTTACCGAAATAGTGCATCGGATCGGTCTGTCCGCAGATTCGAGCCACAGCCGTACCGGTAAACGTCCCACCGTAGTACTTGCTGTCCGTGAACGCTGCCTGCACGTCAGCGGTCCGGTTGGTTATGTCAGGCTGCTGAGCGTTGGCCTTCAAAGCCAAGCAAAGACACGAAATAAAAACGGTCAAATAGAGAAGGTTTTTCATGAGAATGTCTATGGCTTCAGTTTGAATAAGTTGTAGGTAACTATCACCGTTCCGGTTTTTCCGGACTCAAGTGTCACGGAGCCGCTGATCTTATCGGGATTTCCGGGAAAATAGGACCCGACAAAATTGATCATTTGAGAATCAAGAGGAAATTCTACGTCCCAGGGAGTCGACGGTCCGTCAAAATTCCCGTTGGGCTTTGGGCAGTCAGTGTTATACGAGTCTCTCGAATACCCTGATGTCTTAAGGACAATTTTCGGAATACGAAAATCGATCGTAACCTTGTTGCCTTCCTGCACGTCCCCGATACTTACGTCTGTATCCCTAGAGATTTGACCGTTTTTATCCCATTTGAAGATATGCTTCGATTCATATTTCCCGTCCAGTTTCGCGGTCGCTAACCCGCCTTTACAGGGAAGTGATCCATTAGATTTCTTTAGTTCGTCATATTTACCTGTTGCTTCCCAGGAGGATGGATACTCCAGAGCATGATCACCGTTTAGCCTAATGATCCCATCTATTTTTAGAGTATCTTCAATTGTTTCCACAACTCCAGGCTTCTCGTTTTTATTAAAGTTTCTCTGGTCAAATGAATATTTGATCGTGCCGATCCAATCAGCAGGACGGCAGGACTTTTGAAGTGCACTTAATCGAGCGACGATCTCCGCGATCTCGTCCTTGTACAAACGTTCCAGGAAGTCAAGATAATCAGATACCGTCATGTAGCGACCGGAAGTAAAGCCGTCTCTTTGTTTAATGCAAAACTCCTTACGGCGGGGAGCGAGCTTTTCAGCAAGGGATTTCAAGCAAGCGGTGGAAGCGGAGACCGTAGGTTCACAGGTTGAAGCGTCAGTCTTGATCACAATGGTGCTAGCCTTGGGATCGTTAACCGCGTTGACATCATCGGACAGTTCACCGTCTATAACATCCTTATAATTCAAATTTCCGGGATTTTCTCCATCGAGAAGCTCGTTAACGGGGCGGTTAAGGTGGTCCCCCATTGCTCGCTGAAAATACAAATACTTGACGACGCTGTATGCCGCATTTGCTCTGTTCAGTTGATTGATGAGATCGGCCCTGTCCTTACAGGTGCATGGACTCGCCTGAGCGTTGACTGGAATGGGAGTGATCAGCATGATGACGCCAAAAATGGTGATGCCGATAAGGAACGATGCTGCTTTCATATTCATCCGAGCTCCTGTAAGGCTTAAGTTGTATGTTGGGAATTCAGACATCCTTCTAACACACATTTCAGACTCTGTAAACACATATTTCGGACATGGCAAAAAAAGCGGACCCTTGCGGACCCGCATTTTTGAACTTGTCTCAAACTCTGGTTTGAAGGGTGAACCAAGCGTTATCTCGGATCGAAACCGACCCGTTTCAACAGATCTTGGAAGCGAGGATCAGCTCTTATGCCGTCAAGTTCAGGCGTTACCTTGAGCCATACCATACCGGAGTATCGCTCCTTGTACGAACGTTCCAAATATTCGAATGCCTTGTCCGTCTCGCCCAGTTTTGAATATGCGACGGCCTTGAAAAACGAAGCAGGGTCGTCCTCAAATTCGAGTTCGGCCCGCCAATATCGTTCGGCGTTAAGGTTCGGACCAAATTTTCGGATCTCCGCAATGTGTCTCATTATCTGGTTGTAAGACTTGTCGGACCGTCCATCCGGGCCGTAATGTGATCTTATGTCCTGCTCATAGGCGTTAGCGGCTTCTAAGAACATCCCCTTTTCGCGGTACGTATACATCAGGAAGTTGTGGGTCCGGCCATATTCAGGATCGATCTTACGGGCGAGGTTTAGAAGTTCGATAGCCTTATCGTAATCACGCGCGTAATATCGGCTAAACGCCATGTCGGTCCTGATCGGCAACGACAGCGGGTCGAGCGAGAGGGCCTTTTCGTATTCCGCATAGCTTTCGTCGAATCTGCCCTGCATCGAGAGAAATTCGGCGTACCAATGATGGGCAGTGGCATCATTTGGGCTTAGTTCTATCGCCTTTCGGTAATCGCTCTCAGCGCCGGCAAAATTCCAATCGTAATAGCATTCGTTGATCGCCATCGAGGCGTATGCCTCACCGATCGTCTCGTCGATCTCAAGCGCCCTCCGAACTGCCCCGCGTGATAACGCGATCTTTTCATCATTACTAATGCCGGTGCCTGAAAGGCTCCCGAGCGTGTACGAATTCGCCAGGCCGATGTAGGCAATTGCAAAGGTCGGATCGCGGTCGATCGCCGCCCGAAACAGGTCGATCGCTCTTAAGATATCGGCGTTAGATCGCTTGTTCCAGTAATAGCGACCTTTGAGATAGAGGTCGTACGCTAACGGATCATTTGTCGGACGCCTTGCTATCCGACGCTGCTCCGCATCGCCGGAACCCGATTGCGCATTTTTGGCGATCGCTTCCGAGACCTCTTGCTGAATTGCGAACAGATCGTCGGCACGACGCCGGAATTGCTGACGCCAGATCTGAGAGTTGCTTTCAGCATCAAGCATCTCGACACTGACCACGAAACTGTCGCCCTGACGTTCGACCTGTCCGGTAACGACAGCCCGCACGTTCAGTTCGCGGCCAGCTCGTGCAGCATCCAATGGTTCGTCCTTGTAATGAAACGCGGAGTTTCGATCAATTACACGCAGACGCGTGAGTCGCGACACATCATTGATGATGCTCTCTGTTAGTCCATCAGCCAGGTATTCGTTCTCGGCGGATGATTCAACGAAAGGAAGTATCGCAAGGGAATCGATCGGTTTGGCTGCAGGTACACCTGAACGCCAGAATGTTTTATAACCGAAACTCGCAATGGCCATGATCACGATCAGGCCCACCGCAGCCCCGATCGCAACCAACCGACCGGAAAGAGGCGTCGTCGATCTCTCGATCCGTGGTAACGGGTGGGCCATCAACTTATCGGCTGATTCGGTTAACGGAGGTCTCGATATCGTTTCAATGGCGGCGGCGAACCGGTATCCCTTCCGGGGAATGTTCTCGATGAAGCGTGCATGTTTAGCGTTGTCGCCAAGCACCTTTCTTAGCGAAGTGATAGCAACGGTAAGATTATTGTCTTCGACAAAGTCGCCTTCCCAAACCTCTTCGAAGAACTCGTTCTTGCTGACTATCTCGCCACGCCGTTCGATCAATAAGCGCAAGACCTGGAACATGCGGCGATTGATGTTCAGTTTTTCCCCATCTCGCAAAAGACATTCTCCCGCAAGATCCAGTTCGAAATTCCCGAACCGGTAAGATCGCAAATTTTCGATATCAGTTTCCATGGCTAATCTGGCCATTTATTATTGCGTTTTGCCTGCATTTTATTACTAAGAAAAAGATTTAGCCAAGATTTAGCAGGTTTTTAATTACTTTTCTTGCCGCTCGTTATACCGTTAGCTCCATTACTTGACGCAGGTTCCCCTAAGTTCAGAGTTCTTTACGTCACAAATATGAAAACCTTTGCTAAGAATGGTCGTGCCCGGTTGTTGGCTATTGTTAGTGTAGTCCTTCTTGGGGTCATGTGCATTAAAGCGCAAACCTTAAAGGCGGATTATCAATTTCAGGGTAATTTGAACAGTTCGGTCGGAACCGCACCGACACTGACCAATTTGGTTGGCGCGGGCAACGGGCCGAATGCGTTCGTGACGGATACGGTTGACGGATTTTCGCGACAGGTCTTGAATTTTCCTTTGAATAACGGGGTGGCAATAAACAGCCTGGCCGGCGTTGTAACTGACAGCTCGTTCACGATGGTGATGACTTTTAAGTTAGGGGCGCTAAGCGGACGGCGGCGCCTCCTGGATGCCTCCGGCGGAACAGCCGCTGATCAAGGAGCATTCTTGGTCGACGGCCGGATAGAAGGCGAGAGCCTTTCCACGAATCCGCTTACGGCGAACACTTACTTCCAACTTGTACTGGTGCGCGGCGGCGGCTTTCTTAAGGTATACCGCGATGGTTTTCTTGTCGTCACCGATACGGACGACGGTTCGCCGCTTACAAACGGGCTCCGATTCTTTCAGGACTATGTAAATGATCCGGTGCAGGCATCGGGCGGTTCGATAGCACGTCTGCGGTTTTATGAGGGAATGATGACAGATGATCAGATTGCGGCTCTGGACCGGGTACCTGAAACTGTCACGGGAAACATGCCGTTGCTGACCGTCTCAAATCGCTTTGGTCGTCCAAACCGTTTCAGGATGAACACCGATGGAACCTCACAACATCGCCTCACAAGCGGAAGCGTTTTGGAAGGACTGGGAAAATTTTCACCTGACGGCACAAAGATCGTCTACCAAGGCCAGCCCACTAGGACGGGAACACAGAAGATATACATCTCAAACGCCGACGGAAGCAACCCGATCCAATTGACCGACTCAGCTTCGAACGACGCCGTTCCCTCATGGCGGCCTGACGGACAAAAAATAATCTTCTCGAGATGTTCGGCGGGCACTTGCGACATTTATACGATGAACCCGGATGGAAGCAGTCTCGCTCCGCTCGCCGCGGCAAACACGGCAAATTCTGAAGATTTTCCACGGTACACGCCGGACGGGACCAAGATCGTGTTTTTGTGCTCTACAGCAGGCAACAGCGGGCAACTGTGCACCGCAAACGCAGACGGAACCAATCGCGTTCAGATCACTAATATCGCTGCTCCGGTTCAGCATACGAATATTGATATCTCACCTGACGGGACAAAGATAGCCTGTATTAGAGGAAGTAATGCGGGGGATAACCGAATCACGATCATGAACCTTGATGGATCGGGCGTGGTCCAGCTTTCTCAGTCAAATAGCGTTGCGACTCCTGTTTGGTCGCCGGATGGAACGAAGATCGCTTACACTCGGATCAGTTTGGGCAACACAAGGGAGATCCACGTATCGAACGCCGATGGCACTTCGGAAACGCGTCTGACATTCAACTCGGCCGACGATGTGGTGTCGGACTGGTATCGGCCGCGTCAGCGGCGGACGAAGTTTGATTTCGACGGAGATTCGAAGGCGGATTTTGCGGTGTACCGGCCTGCGGGCGGGGACTGGTGGCGGTTGAAC
>CAYTDJ010000007.1:0-18283 GCA_964436265.1 uncultured Chloracidobacterium sp.
CCGTTTCCGGACGTACGGAACATGCTGCGAGGGCCGCGAGGAACTCCCGTCAAACTGGTCATTGAAAGGCACGGGACAGGGAAGCGTGAAAATGTCGAGATCATCCGCGATGCCGTTCCCCAGCCTTCCATACCGGAAGCATATATGATCCGGCCAGGAGTCGGATACATCTCGATGACAGGTGGTTTTAACCAAACGACCTATGCGGAGTTTGCCGATGCGATGCGAAGGCTAAAGGCCAGCGGGATGAAGGAATTGGTTTTGGACTTAAAAGGAAATGGCGGGGGCTTGGTCAACCAGGCATACAAAGTGGCCAATACCTTCCTTTCTTCAGGCCAGACTGTATTCACACAAGTCGGTCGACTTGATGGCGTCACTGAAGCCTATCAGGCGGAAAATCCGAATCCTGAGACTCTGCCTCTAGTGGTCTTGGTGAACCGCAATTCCGCGTCAGCGTCAGAAATACTTGCAGGGGCTCTTCAGGATCATGATCGTGCTTTGATCGTAGGCGAGAACACCTTTGGAAAAGGTCTCGTCCAGAACCCGTTCATCCTAGATTATGGTTCGATGCTCTTACTGACCATCGCGAAATACCAAACCCCGTCCGGTAGGCTCATTCAGCGAGACTATTCGGATGGCAATTTGTACGACTATTACACCAATGGCGGCGTCGGTAATGAAAATACATCCAAACCGAAAGGCCCCGAATCCAAAACGGATGCCGGACGCGCGGTGTACAGCGGCGGCGGAATTAATCCTGATGTCTTCATAAAGGCCGACACGATAACGAATGATCAGGCCCGATTGCAGGCAAAGCTTGCAAATCCTATATTTGCGTTCGCCTTGGATCTTGCATACGGCAAAGTGCCGGGATTTGAGACTTACAAGGTCGATAAGCCCATACGGTTCGGCTATGATATCCGTTCAACGGATTATCCGATCTCGGACGGACTTTTTGCAGCGCTTAAGGATTATGCTAACGCGAAATATAAGATCCCGCCTGTGCAGTTCGACAAAGAGCGTAAGTTTGTTGAACGAGCCTTGCGTTCTGAATTGGTGACCGCGGCATATGGCTCGACGACTTCGTTTCAAGTTTTCAATGAATACGACACTCAATTGTCAAAGGCGATAGAACTTCTACCGCAGGCAAAACAGTTGGCTTCCGAAGGTGCAAAGGCCAGAATGAAGATGAACGCGTCACGCGTAAAGGGCGATATGAACTAGCATCGCTGAAAATGGTGAATGATGAAAGGGAGACCTATAACGGCTCCCTTTTTCTATTTGATCAACCAAAGTACCAGGTAGTAAACCCCAAATCCAATTCCGATCAATGCGAGCGTTAAAATAAAGATCAGTCCCCCAATTATTAACTTAAACTTTCGATACCGATTGGGGTCCGGCGGTGAAAGCTGGTTTTGCGGGAAATATGGCGGCGGACGGTTTAGCATAGATTATTCCTTACAACAAAATTAACATTCACGTCACCGAACATCAACGCGGGAGTGGTTGTTCAAGGTTGGCCAGCCCGTAGGAGAGTACTGCCATAAATGCTCCGACCCTTGCCAATTGTTCCGGGTCTATCTTGTCAAAGGTGTCGGCGGAGGTGTGGTGATAATTAAAATACGTTCTGGTATCAAACCAAGGTGCGAATGATGGTACTCCTTTTTGCGTGAGCGGGCCAATGTCGGCCCCAACGCCGCCGGGCTGGTATTGTGATAGTCCGGCGCCCTGCGATAAAAGAACTTTGGAAATCGGTCCGAGCATGGAGATCGCCTCTTGCCTGCCGGTGAATAGATATCCAAGTGGCCGAGATGCCCCAAGATCACTCTCTATTGCAGCGAAATGCTTAGCCATATTTGTTTCCTGTTCCTTGGCATACTCGGTCCCGCCGACAAGTCCGTTCTCTTCGTTCATATACGCGATCATTCGTATGGTACGTTTTGGCTTGACCTTAAGCTGCTTTAGAAGGAATGGTACCTGCATCGATACGGCTACCCCGGCCGCATCGTCAAGAGCGCCGGTTCCAAGGTCCCACGAGTCAAGATGCCCCGAAACGATGACCACTTCATCCGGCTTCTCAGACCCTTTTAAATCAGCAATGACATTGTAGCTCGGCGCATCCGGAAGCGTTTTTGGGGTCAATGTCAGATGGATCTTCGTGATTCCCATACCTGTCAAATAGGCAATCGTGTCGGCATCTTCGCTCGACACGGCCGCCGCCGGGATTTTCGGCACATCATCCGCATATCGGGTACCGCCCGTATGGGCAAGACGGTTTTGTGAGCCTCCCGCGGATCTTACCAAAACGGCGATCGCCCCTAATCTTGCAGCGGCCACTGCGCCGCCGCCTCGGTACTGCACTGCCTGCCCATAGGCCTGACTTCCGAAACCACTCGCTGCCAGTTCCCTGTCGAATTTTGAATTGAATAAGACGATCCGTCCCTGCACACGCTCGCGTCCGAGCTTTGCCAGTTCGTCAAAATCATTGACAACGACGATCTGGGCCGTGAGGCCGTCGGGCGGAGTTGCGACACTTCCTCCGAGGGCAGTCAGAACGATCTTTTGAGTAGTGCCCGTTGCCATTCCGGGAAACTGCGTAAGTTCACCCGTCTCGATCCCGCGGATCCAATGGGGCACCATGATCTTCTGCAAACGAACCTCCAGCCCGAGTTTTCGCATTTCGTCTGCAACATATTCGACTGCACGCTGAGCCTGAGCCGACCCAGAAAGTCGCGGACCGATATTGTTCGTCATGAAAGCCGTCTGTTTAAGCGCATAGTCGCTTTTCAGTGCCGCGGCCTGAATTGAACGCATGTCATCGATAGTCTGAGCGGTATAGAGGATCTGTTCAGGCGATGTGCTTTGTGCCGCTGCCGGTGTTGAAAAAACTAGAACCGAAAGGATAAAAAGGGCGTGCTTCATTATCCGATGATAACTGAATGATTATCGCCTTCCAAAATCTATGCGATAATAATGATGTTCTTCTGATATCCACAGATCGGGTAAACATATGAAACGAATTCTATTAATGCCGTTCATCGTGGCGGTTCTTTGTATTGCTGCATTTGGTCAATTCTCGTTCAATGACTTGATGAAGGTTCGGCGGGTTTCCGATCCGCAGTTGTCTCCGGATGGAAAAAAGGTCGCGTTTACCATTGGCGACGTTAACATGACCGCCAACCGGGTAGTTAATCAGATCTACGTTGCCGATCTCGATCGCCTGGATCGGCCGCCGCGCCAGCTCACAAGCGGTAACAGCTCTAACAGTTCGCCTCGCTGGTCTCCAGACGGCAAGAGACTCGCATTTACAACCGGCGGACAGATCTGGACGATGGAACCAGATGGAGACAGAAAAAGACAAGTGACTTCTATTTCGACCGGTGCTGGAAATCCTGTTTGGTCGCCGGACGGGAAATGGATCGCTTTCAATTCAGACGTATACCCCGACTGTCCCGATGATGCGTGTAACAAAAAGCGCGACGAAGAAGCCGAAGCTAGCAAGGTCAAGGCAATAGTAACGGAGCGACTTTTGTATCGGCATTGGGTAGAGTGGCGCGACAAGAAACGAACGCATGTTTTTGTCGTTCCGGTAGAAGGCGGTAAGGCCGTCGATTTCACACCGGGTGATTTTGACTCGCCGCCGTACGCTGCTTCATCGGGCGTGGATTATGCCTTTTCGCCTGACGCTAAGGAAATAGCATTTCTTAAGAATCCTGACAAGATCGAGGCGATATCGACGAACAGCGACATTGTCATTGCCTCCATCACTGATAAGAATCAAAAAAATATCACGTCAAACAATCGCGGATACGACGCTTCGCCGGCTTACACCCCGGATGGTAAGTACCTGATCTATCGCTCACAACCTCGAGAAGGTTTCGAAGCCGACCGTTGGAGATTGATGCGTTATGACCGTCAGTCAGGAGAGACGGTCGAGCTTACACGAGGCTTCGACCAGCAGGTCGAGGAATTTACGATCTCGTCTGACAGCAAGTCCATCTATTTTGTCGCAGGTGTTCGTGGAAGAAACCGCGTATTTACACTTCCGGTCGAACCGGACTTTCGGCTTCGAATTGCGACCCATGTCAAGGACCTGACTTCGGTCTCGAACGAGTACTCTTCTTCTTCCGGGCTTAATATCTCGAGTGATGGTAAGACTCTCGTATTTCTTTCGAACTCGATGACGTCGCCGTCAGAAGTATTCGCCGCCGATCTCGCATCCGGCTCATCAAAACCGGTAAGTCGAGCAAACGTTCCTCTAGGCTTATCGAGACCAGAAGACCTGGACTGGACAGGCGCACTTGGCGCCAAAGTTCACGGGTTCCTGGTCAAGCCGGCTAATTTCGACGCCTCCAAAAAGTATCCGTTGATCGTGTTGATACACGGCGGCCCGCAAGGTGCTTGGATGGATAATTGGGGATATCGTTGGAATCCCCAAATCTGGGCAAACGCCGGATATGTTGTGTTCATGCCTAATCCCAGAGGATCGACGACCTATGGTCAAAAATTCGTTGACGAGATCTCAGGAGACTGGGGCGGAAAAGTGGTGGTCGACCTCAAAAACGGTGTTGCTGAAGTCATTAAGCGGCCCTATATCGATAAGAACAGGATCGGTGCCGCAGGAGCGAGCTATGGCGGATACATGGTCGACTGGCTTCTTGGACATAACAACGATCCAAGATTCAAGTTCAAGGCGTTTCTTTCTCATGCCGGCGTTTACAATCTCGAAAGCATGGCAGGCGCGACCGAGGAACTATGGTTCGTAAAATGGGAATTCAAAGGAATGCCTTGGGAAAACCCGGTACTTTATAACCGTTGGTCACCCCACAAATTCGTGGGAAACTTTGACACACCAACTCTCGTGACGGCTGGGGAAATTGACTATCGTGTACCGGTCGATCAAAGCTATCAGTTGTTCACCGGACTTCAGCTGAGAGGGGTTACCTCAAAACTCATCGTCTTCCCCGACGAGGGCCACTGGATCCTTAAGCCCCAAAACTCAGAATTTTGGCACAGGAACGTTTTTGATTGGTTCGCCAAATACCTTAAATAGTCAAACTTAGGCAAAATAAAAGAAAAGTTCCGCGTTAAAAACGCGGAACTTTTCCCTTTGAGAAGACTGGATGTCTGCTTGAGATGTTGGAAAGCAGAGCGCGAAGCCTATACAAAATCGCGCCTTCTCGGCATAAGTTCTGCAGCTGCTTCTTTGCCACACCTACGAGGTTAGCTGACGGGCTAGGAACGAAAGATTATCCCTGAGCTATTCAGAAGCTCTTCGCCCCTGTCTTGCGTCGAAACGCTCAACTTTGGGTCCCCCGCGACGGCCCACGCGGACCGACTTCGGTGATCAACTTTTCAACATATCGAAAATATCACAGAATTTCCGGACATTCAAGAAAAATTCCAGTATTTGCTATCTTCCAGGATAAAAATGGTAAAGCAATAAATAAACGACCACTCCCGTGACCGAAACATATAGCCACACCGGAAACACCAATCGAGCGATCTTTCTGTGTTTTTCGAATTTCCCGCTCAAACCCCTCCAAAGAGTGAGTATCACGAATGGCGCGACTAATGTCGCGAGGATAGTATGCGAGGTCAAGATTGTGAAGTATATCGGCCGTACGATGCCCTCACCAATGAATTTGGTGGGACCCAAGCCAAAATAATATGTTCTGATCGCGTGGTGCGTGAGATAAGAAAGCAGGAAGACCGCCGAAATAGAAGACGCGGTAACCATACAGGCTCTATGGCGGCTGATCTGTTTTGTCCGGATAAAGTAGAATCCCAAAACCAGAAAGAATCCGCTTCCGGCATTCAGAAGTGCGTTGATGTGGGGAAAAACGGCGAGAGGGTCCATCTATTTCCAAAACCCCAAAAGAATAAAAAGAACGATCCAAAGCCCACCCATGAAATGCCAATACCATCCAACGGAACTGGCTAATCGGCGGCGATACACGATTTCATTGTCCCTGCCGGTCGGGTACCAATTCCGCAGTAATACTGCTCCCAACGCGACAATTCCGCCAATGACATGTACGGCGTGCGCCGCTGTAAGAATATAGAAGAAACCGGCATATGGGTTTCCCTGCATGTACAGACCACGATTTACCAATGCGATCCATGCCAGAAGTTGCGAAGCAACGAAAACACCGCCTAAAACCGTCGTCGCGACCAAAAATCGTTTTGTACCAACTAAATCCTCTTTCTCGATCGCCCTTCGGGCTAATTCGTAGGTAACGCTGCTCAGGACAATTACAAAAGTGCTGATCCAAACCTGTATCGGAAGATCAAATGGCTTCCATTCGAGGGCACGATTGGTCGCTACGACAACATATGCCCCGATAAGCCCGCCGAACGTCATCAAAACAACGAGTAGTACGAACCCCGTTAAGATCCGAGTCTTGTCTCGTGGGACGGATTCTTCATCTGGTCTATTCACTTTTCCGTTGGATCCCTCACCGCCACCGTCATCTCCGCCGTTCCCACCGGGTCGACCTGGCGGACGACCGCCGGAGAACCCTGATCTCCTGATTCGACCATTCGGTTTGACCGTCGGTTCTAGCTCGTCTACTGTTCCAATTTGCATTGCTCTAACGTTTGTCAAGAACCATTACCAAAAACAATAGCGGAAGGTAGAGCACCGAAACATAAAGAAGACGCCTTGCGGATTCCGGGGTCTTTGCCCTTGCCGTGTTTATGCTTTCATACACGAACCAACAGCCCAGCAGGAAAGCCGCAGCGCCGAATATCCATCCGGATAGTCCAAAGAAAAACGGAGCCAGCGAGACCGCTACTAGCATCAGGGTGAACATAACGATCTGACGAGCCGTTAGTTTTCCGTCCCGGTCAACAACCGGCAGCATTTTTATTCCGGCCTTAGCGTATTGGTCTTTGTAAAGCCAGGCGATCGCGAAAAAATGTGGAAATTGCCACAGAAACAGAAAGACAAATAATATCCAGGCACCCAGGGTGAAATCGTTGGCCGCTGACGTCCATCCCATCAGAGGGGGCATCGCTCCCGGTATCGCTCCGATCGCGGTAGAGGCCGAAGTCCGACTCTTGAGTGGTGTGTACATTAGGACATAGCCGACGATCACGGTGATCCCCAACCATGCCGTAAGCGGATTTACGAGAAAATAAAGGTAAATTTCAGCGACGACACACTGAAGAACTCCGAAAACAAATGCTTCTGCCTGTGTTACCCTGCCTGTCGGTAGCGGGCGGCTCGCCGTCCTTTCCATGAACACATCTGTCTTTCGTTCAACCCATTGGTTCAATGTCGCGACGCCAAACGCTAGAAACGCGATCCCGATCATGGCGTTAACGAATAGCGGGAGATCGAACGGACCGGACGACCCCATATAAAACCCCGCCGCCGACGACAACACCAGCATGAATGCGATACGAGGTTTGGTCAGTTCGACAAACGCCATCAGGCGTTCACGCACCCCTATATCCTTCTGAACCGATATTTCAACCGCTGCCGAATCGATCACAAATTAGATACCGTCCTTTATTACTCCCTAGAGAATAGCGTTTGATGCTCGAATTTCAAAGTTATTGATAGTACGACCAGCTTTTACAATGTTGAAGTGCCACTAATGTTTGAGGAGGTGACACTTCACTTCGAATTGGGCTATCATTTAGTTACTACGAGATGTCCGCTGCTGAGGAGACGTTAAATCCAAAACCGGCTGCCCGCGAAACCGGAACTTCATTTATAGATCGCACTATCGCGTTCTTCAGTTCCGTGCGCTTTGGAGTTTCCCTCCTTGTCATTTTAGTGGTCCTTTCTATGATCGGCATGCTGATAGTTCAACAGAATGTCGACGGATTTGATTCGTATTACGCTTCGTTAACGCCATCTGAAAGACTTGTGTTCGGAAAGCTGGGTTTTTTTGATATTTATCACAGCTGGTACTACAACGGCCTGCTTTTGATCCTCTCATTGAACATCGTTTTGGCTTCGATCGATAGGTTTCCGACCGCTTGGGCATACATCGTAAAACCGAAATTGACCGCTACGAAAGCCTGGTTGCTTTCCCAGCAGCCTTCCGGCACTTTTACGATCGCCGCGGCAAATAAAGAGGCGGCAGTTGCGGCAATTGAGTCGGCGTTCAAAAGATCAGGCTACAAGTCGGTGGTTTCGGAGACAAAAACGACTGAATATGGCGTTGACGAAACGGGCAAGAAAGACTTCTCGGTC
This sequence comes from uncultured Chloracidobacterium sp., assembly GCA_964436265.1. Taxonomy (GTDB): domain Bacteria; phylum Acidobacteriota; class Blastocatellia; order Pyrinomonadales; family Pyrinomonadaceae; genus OLB17. Next base: position 8,210 of record CAYTDJ010000007.1, read on the forward strand.
GTCAACGAAAAGCAGCACACGGTCATCTTTGGACAGGCAGGAAAATGGAATCGGATCGGAGCCTACTTGGTGCATGTTTCCCTCCTAACTCTATTCCTTGGCCACTTCGTAGCTCTTCAAACCGGATTTGATGCGGACGTACGAATGATCCCGGGAGACGAGAACGACAAGATCCAGATGATACATTTCGATCTGGATAAGAAAGAAAAGTTCGACGTTCAACTCCCTTTTTCGATCGCGTGTCTGGATATTGAGCAAAAACTTATCGACCAGCGCGCAGGCATCGACGTTACCAATACATTGGATTGGCGTACGCGAATAAAGATCAACGATCCCGAACGCGGTGAGACGATTGCGGATGTTTCTCTAAATAATCCGTATACCTATCGCGGCTATCGATTCTTTCAGGCCCAGACAATACCGGTCGGAAACGCGAGAACCATCTCATTACAATTGACCTCTCAAGCGGACGGGTCACAGATCAACGTCGAGATCCCTAGGCTCGGGTCTACAACACTGGCTGACGGAACAAAGATCGAATACGAGGATTTTCAGCCGGACTTTGTATTTGGCCCCGACGGCAAACCTGATTCCAGGACCGGGGATTATAACAATCCCGTTGCAGTACTCGGCGTAACTCAACCAGGAGCCGAACGAATACGCGTTTTCGCATTTGCGGCGAACGTGGACAACATGCCCGTTGGTGCTCCTAAGGCAGGTTACAAATGGAAACTGACCGCATTTGAAAAATCTCCTTTTGCCCACGTCCTCTCGATCAAGTACGACCCATACAGCGGCGCCTTCATTGCCTGGTATTTCGGCGGGTTCGGGCTAATAGGAGCACTCGCTTTTGTGTTTCTTTTCGGCCACAGACGCGTGTGGGCGATCGTTGAGCCGAATCAGTTCGGGACATTTGAAGTTACGATCGGCGGGAATACCAATCGGAATCATGTAGCGTTCGAAGATAAATTTAAGAATTTGATCGACCAGATCAAAGGTGAGAAGAGTGACAAAGTAGTTTCGGAAAACTAAAGAGGTACATATGGCACAGGTGATCACTGCAAAAGAGATTTACGGCATCGAGACTGATCGAACGTGGATGTCGTACATTCCGGCGGGGCTTGCCATCGCGGGCGCGATCGCGATGCTTATCGCAAAGATACAGATCGGAAGTGGATTTATGTCCGATAGCGCGCTGATGATGATCGCGCTTGCCTGCTACATCATTGCTGCGTTGTTTCAGTTGACCAATCTCTATGCTCCATCCGATATGGCGCGATCGATCGGCCTTTGGACCGCGTGTCTCGGAGTCTTCTTCAATCTTTCAAGTTGGCTCGTACGCTGGGTCGCGGCATATGATCGAGAACTGGCTCTGCTTAGGGCTGGCGGAAGCAGTGAAACACCGTGGGTATTTCGTTACGTTCCGTTTGCTAACCTGTATGACCTCAGTTTGGCATTTGCGTTTGGTGCTGGAATATCGACCCTGCTGCTCGCACGACGCAAGAATTTCCAGATCCTCAGCGCGTTCACGCTGCCGCTCGCCGCGATCATCTTGACCCTTGCCCGATTTATAGGCAGCGAATTTGTCGATCTACCGCCGGTTCTCGATTCTTACTGGCGTCCTATCCATGTAAGGGTAGATTCATTGAGTTATGGCGTCGCACTCGTTTGTTTTGCGATCGCCGTGATCTATCTGTTGAAAGACAAGGTCAAGGTGGAGGCGATGGCGATCTGGACGAGCATTTTCGCCATCGGTGTCATCGGAACGATCAGTAAGTTTTCGGTGTTTAGTGAATTTACATATCGTGCAGGGTTGTTCCTGCCAAATCCGAATGGCGGAAAATCATTTTCGGCTCCGTTCCGGCTAGCGATCCCTTATGTCGGCGAAACTCTCGTTGTTTCCGGCCTGTTGCTTGCCGGAGTGATCGTCGCCTTTGTTTTGTATATCTATCAACAAAATGAAGGGGCGAAGAGGGCCGGCCATGTGCTTTTGAAGCTCGCGCTGGTTACTCAAGTGATCGCGCTTGCGTTTCTCGTTTCCGGCATCAAGGGGATGTCTGATGTGCCCGCGAAATTGACTACTCAGCTAGCAGCCCACCCGACTCAGTACGCGATTGCCGGACGCGCGATAGCCGAACGTCAACAGTTGACCGCGCAGGAATTTTCGGCATTGACTCCGGCACAGCTTGAGCAGACCGGCCGGCAATATTTTCAGCAGAACGGGGAAAAAATGTATCTCAGCCTGGGCACCAATCCAGTTGAGGTCGCGGGTCTCATTACAGCCCTTGCGGGGACGTTCTTTGTGATCCTCTTTGCTTTCCGTACCGACAAGTTGATCGAGCGGCTCCCCAGCCTTGAATCGCTTGATGGCCTGATGTACAAAACTGCCTGCCTCGCGTTTGCCGGGTTGGCAATGCTACTGATCACCGGAGCGATCTGGGCCAATGAGTCCTGGGGTCGGCCATGGGGCTTTGACTCCAAGGAAACCGGGGCCTTAGTAGCATGGCTCACGTACGCAGGGTTTCTGCATACCAGGATCTCGCGTGGTTGGACGGGGCGAAGTTCTGCCTATTTCGCGGTCGTCGGGTTCTTGTTGGTGATCTTCACCTACCTGGGCGTCAGTTACCTGCTGCCTGGTTTACATAGTTACGCTTAAATTACCGAGGATGAGGCCGGGATTATGAGAAGAACAGTCATTATTCTCGCGGGAGCGGCATGTTTGGCTTTGTTTGTATTTGCTGGACTATATCTGTTCGACAAACCTGCCGAGGCACAGCGAAATGTGACCACAAGGTTCGAATACTCTGTTATTACTGGGGCTTATCAGCCATATCCAGCGGATAATCCGTCAGTCATATCTTCTGCGGTTCAATTATGTTACCTTCAGGCTAACGGCTGCCAGAACGAAGAGGTTCGGTCAGAGGTTAACTTATCAAAGTTTATTCAGGATGAACGACTTGAAAACAGTTCGCGGGTTCGAGGACTGGCACTTGAGCGCGCGAATCAGATCGCCTTTTCAAAAGCGATCGCAAAACTTGGCAGCGATGGCTGGGAAATGGTCTCTGCCCCGGCAGTAGAATTTGATGTCTATTATCTAAATCAGCAAGGTCTCACTTCGGTCAAGGACGGAAACAGAACCGACCGTCAACACATCTGGTTCAAACGTACAAGACAATAATGCAGGGTAGATTGATATATGGCTTCGGCGGCATCCTGATCGGTCTTGTCGCCGGTTTCTTTGCGGCAAACTCCCTGAACCGAGACGCAGTGACAGCACCTTCGTCAATTTCCGCAGCCGATACGGGCAATTCGCCGTCTCCAAACCCGAACAACACAGGCTCTCAGCTCGGCGGAATGCAAGGAGACGTTACTCAGACACTCGAAAAGGCCGAAAAAGAGCCTAACAACTTTGTTGCCCAGATGCTTGCGGGAGACATGTACGCCCAGATCGGGAAGTTTGATAAAGCGGCAGAGTTTTACAAGCGCGGTATCGCGTTAAACGGTGAGAATCTCCAGGCAAACGTCGTTCTTGCAAACGCTCTATTCGATTCACAGAGATTTGAAGAGGCCGAAGTCTATTACGCAAAAGCTCTTCAAATTGACCCGAGAAATGTGAATGCCCTCACTGATCTCGGGACGACCTTTGTAGAACGAAAACCACCCGATTACGATCGTGCCATCTTAGAATATAAGAAAGCATTACAGATCGACCCCAAAAGCTCGACTACCATCTACTACCTTGGAATCGCTCATCTAAGGAAAGGGGAAAGGCAGGAAGCTGAGAGAACTTTGACCGAACTTGAACAGCTTGGGGCGGCAAGTGAACTTGTGACTCGCTTACGTCAGAATATTTCGCAGGGATCGACTATTCAATAGTAACGCTCAAGATATCGGTCATCTTATAGCGTCCAATGGTCCCTTCTTTCGATATTACGGTCAAAATAGCGCGCTCGACGCTGAATCTGAAAACCTCGGTCATTGGTCTTTCGATAACGCTCCCGTCTTTGAAACGAATCACCAACCGGATATTCGCCATCGGATCTACCGGTTTCTCCTCCCTTGGGACGGGAAGCTTCTTGCGCGACAGCCGGTTTGTCGGTACCGAGGGCGTTTCAACCGGCGTCACTTTCGGATCCTCAGTTTTCGCAACTTTTTCGGTCGTTCCCGTAGAAGCCGGTTTGGCGTTGCCGGCAGTTCGATTTCGCTTCCCAGGAGTCACTTTTGCCGAAACCTTTGGGCTTCCCTCCTTCGTCTTGCTTTCAAGCGGATCAGAAACGATCACTTCTGTCTTGGGTGGTGCCGTTTTCTCTTCTTTGGACGCCGTTTCGCGCTTTTCTTCCGTGCCCGATCTGGCATCTTTCGGTGCGTCTTTTTCATCCGCTCCAGACTTCTCGGCATCGATTACTGGCGTCTCGACCGCTTTCGCACTTGGAGTCGCCTTTGGAATGATCTCGATTATCGTACCGACCGAGTTCACCCGAACATTGCTTTCTATATCGGATTTTGCTTTTGGCACCTCCGGAGGCATGACATCCTCAGCCCTTGAAGCTACAAAACTGCCAGCGAACTTGATCCGGTAGGTAGCATCGTCGTCTCCCGGCGAACGCCCCTCGATCCTTAGTAGAAGGGTCTCAGCCTTTCTCAAATATAAAACGCGACCTGTTTCAGCAACGGAAAGATCGGGGTAAATGACGATCTTTGATAGCGGACGGAGCCCCGGCATCATAAAAATATCCAGATCTCCGGCAAAGTTGGATGTCTGAATGTTTACAAAAAGGTCTCCTTGGCTTCCATCGAAAGTATAAAAATGTGTCGTGAGTCTCGCGTCACCAACATCCCGCGCTTTGATTACGCCGTTGATCTCATTATTCCTGACAGGGGTCGGAAAAGTCTGGTCCGTCGACTGCGAATACATCGAAACCTCGAATAGAAATACGATCGCAGTCAATGTCAGCAACGGCCGTCGGAGAACGGGCCTGAAACGAATTAATTGTAGAGCCAATCTAACCAAGGTCTTTTCTAAGATGGATCAATCTCGAGGTCTCCTCATAACCGAGACGGGTGTGTGCCGCAAGGCTGCTGTCATTTCCAACTTCCGCGTCGGATGCCATTTCGATGCAGCCCTTTTGCTTTGCCCATCGTTCGGCGAACCTAACGAGTTCACTGCCAATGCCATTTCTCCTCAGTTCCGGCTCTACGTACCAACCTTCCAAATATCCGACATGATCGGAAACGCAGTCCTCGACAAACGGCCTGATACTTGCCTCTAAAAATCCGATCAGGCTCCCGTTTCCGGAATCAGCGACAAGAACAAGCTGAGAATCCGCATGTCCGAGTATATCCAGCATCTCCGCCTTGTGATCTTCATCCTCATTCTCATCCCACAGGAGCTTCCTTAGCCGAAACCACTCGTTCAGGTCAGACTCGCGCAGGGGCCGTACGGCGTAATTTGGCTCAGCCATTAAACGTGATTCTAACAGCGTTCTCAGCTGACAACAAGATTTACCGAAAAAGCAAAGCCGGCATTAAGGCCGGCTTTAACTAAAGGGATATAAAGTTCTCTATTCCGCGATTCCGGTCTTTGCAGGCTGCGCCTTATCCTGTAAAAGCTCAAGAGCCTTTTTCAACTGCAGGTCTTCAATTACAGGTTTTGTCTTGTCTGCAGGAACGGCAGGTGACGCAGATGGTTGCGGGTTCTGATTTTGCTGGTCCTGCTGATCGATAAGTTCCTCAACTTCAAGCGGTTCAGGCGTGTCGGGACGTTTGACTTCAACCGAAGGCTTGACTCCCGTGGAATTGCGGTCCTCGCCGAGAAATGGAACACCCGAAGCCGACGCCCACTTGGCCGTGGTCAACAACAGGCCATCGCCGCCGCGAAGCGTAAATAATTGCTGCTCCGTACCGGCACCAAAACTTCGTTCGCCCACGACTTCGCCCCGCTTACGCTCAAGAATCGCTGAAGCAACTACCTCTGAGGCTCCCGCGGTACCAAGGTCGATAAGAACATTTATCTGGCCTTCGAAGATAGCCTTTGACGGATCTGCAGTGTACACCTTGGTGACCTTGTTTTCACGGCCGATCACCTTTGCGATCTCGCCCTCGCGTATGAATATATTTGCGACGGCAGCACCGTCGTCTATAGTGCCCGTAGCAACACCACGCAGATCAAGTACTATCTTTTGAACGCCTTGCTTCGTCAGTCCCTGAACGGCACTACGAATATCGCCGGCCTCTCCGGCGGAAAGGCTGAAGACCTTGATTAGCCCGATCTTACCCGGTTCGATCTTTGTTTCGACAGGCGGCGTAGCAACTGCTGAGCGGGTTACCTTGATCGTTTGAGGCTTTTCTCCAGAGCGCAACACTCTGAGATTTACTGTCGATCCGGGTTCGCCCATGATCAATTGTTTAGCATCGTATAGTGAAATATCGCGTGTCGCTTTGTTCTCGATGTATTCGATCACATCGCCGGCCTTAAGCCCCGCTTTCTCAGCGGTTGAGCCTTTCGTCACCGAGACGACGTAAAGATAAAGTGAAACCTGGGAAAACTCGGCCCCAATGCCAACCTTGCTTGTGGACTTAGCCGAATTGAACTCCTTGACCTGATCAGCGGTCAAATATGACGAATACGGATCTAGACCGCCAGCCAATCCGCGAAGCGCGCCAAGCCGTACCTTTTCGAGGTTCGGTTCGTCAACATAATCGTTCTGGATATGCTGCAGGACCGATTCGAAGATACGCATCTGAGCCCCGGCATCGTTTATCGGCTGTTGAGCACGAGTCCAGGGACTGAGCATTCCGCCGACGACCGCATAAAGAGCGATGAACGACGAAATGACCAAGATCGACATTTTTCCGCGAAAAGACATTAGGTACCTCTTAATTAAATAACTGCTAGACTATACGCTCGGGCAAAATCCCGTGTTCTCGGCAATTACGAAATTATCCGATATCAGAGACCGCAGTGCAACAAAAAGAAACGGACAATCACCCTGATTTTGCAGACCTTTCTCGTGTTCCCGCGTCAGGAAGATTACTCGCATTAGACCTTGGAACCAAACGGATAGGTGTTGCCATCACCGATGAAATGCGAATCGTCGCAACACCGCTTGACCCGATCCTGCGAACATCCTGGAAAAAGCTGCTCCTTTCGGTTCGCGGGTTGATCTCAGATTTCGATGCCAAAGGCCTGGTAATAGGTTTGCCATTTGGTTTCGAAGGTGAAGAAACACCGATGTTTCATGAAGCCCTGCGGCTTGCACGTAATTTCGCCCTTTCCCTCGAGGTTCCGGTATTCCTTCAGGACGAACGTGCCACAAGCTACGAAGCAAGAGGCCGATTGTGGCAAGAAGGACATGATCGTCGCGAAGCCTCAAAGTTAGTCGACAGCGAGGCCGCGACGATCATTCTTTCAGATTTTCTCGGGCGGCTCGATGAGTAAACTGCAACCCGAAACTATCTCGGCCTGAATTCGCTCTTCGATACAGTTGCCTTATCTATCGCTTCTTTTGAAAACGGAAATATCGCAGGCGTTCCAGTTCGCCATAGATCGAACTGATCCTTGAAATTCGGCGACTTTGGATCACCGCTCTGGCCAAGTGGAATGACATGTCTCGTCGAATCCCAGTTTCCGGGACTTGCCACGAATCTCATTGAAACCGCCGAGGCAACGTTGGGTGTCTGGCCGCTGCCCTCGATACCAATCGACGGTGTAGCAAACTGCATCCCGATCAAAGGTGCAGCCGCAAGCGGATGGGGAAACCGCGAGGTCATAAAGGTTCCCCAAACCCACTTCTGTGGATCAGCTCCAAATTTCTTTGGAAGTCCAGCAACCGCTTCCGAATCACACCCCTTGAGAAAATCATCGTAATTCTTGAAAGATCCTGGCAGCCAAGCCGCCGATCGTTCGGTCAAAATGCGATCCAACATTTGCTCGCGGATCAATCCTTCGGGAATACCTTTGTTTTCTTCGGCGATCTTCCTGGCAAGACAGAGCCTTATCTCGTTCGCCAAGAGAGCGCCTCTTGATTCCGGCGTCATCCGGCCATCCCAGTTCTTAAGTGTTTCCAACGTCTCATGCGATGCAGTCCCCGCTTTGATGACCTCATCCTTGAGATGCGAAAGCGGGATGTTGAAAGAATCTCTCTGCGCATTTGTAACAAAATCCATAGTCGCCTTGTTCTCTTTACTCAACAGATCGTAAAGGCGGCGTGCACGCCATGGTGGGGCAAATGCGCGAATAAGCTGTGGATACTTGTAATCGGTACCAGCGATCCTTTGATTTGCGGTCACGATAAAGCCGCTAGGCGGGTTGTAAAGATTTGGTAGCTCGTTATAGGGAATATAACCGGTCCAATCCCCATCGGTGGTCGATCCATCATACGGCAATGAACCGTCCCCTTTGCGTCTGGTCGGGATCGCACCAGCTATGTGCCATCCGATGTTCCCAGCAACATCGGCATAAACAAAATTCTGTGAAGCACCGTTGTACGTCTTTAATGCCGTATTGAATTCGTCCCAATTGCGGGCACGATTCAACATAAAAAACGCCCCGAAATCTGCGTTCTTTGGATCACGTGCTGTCCATTTCAAGCTATATTTCTTGCCGTTTTCCTCCAGGACCACAACGCCATTAGGCGTTTCAGTAACGTCGAGTACTACGGTGTCGGTCTCAGGTTTCAAAGGGTTCGCTCTTACCTTTATTTCTTCGCGGCGTATCGTTGCCGGGGCCAATCCCATAGGGGTCTTTACCTTTCCCGAATCGTCTATCGTTTCAATATATATATCCTGAACGTCAGGCCCGACATTTGTCGCCCCCCACGCGATCTGATCGTTATGACCCAGCACGATACCGGGGGCACCGGGAACGGTTACACCTGCCACCTTTAGTCCGGGCGCTTCTAGGTAGGCTAGATACCAGATCCCAGGAGCGGTCGCCTGTAGGTGAGGGTCATTGGCGAGCATTGCCTTCCCATCGGCGGTTCGCTTTCCGGATATCACCCAATTGTTACTCGCGGCCAACTCGTCAGCATAAAATCCGGCCCTAGAAAGAGACATTTTACGAACGGAGTCCTCTTCGTCCGCCATTGCAAGTAAGGCATCAGACACCGGAACGGGGTCTCGATACGCGGCCCCCTGTGCTTTATTCTTTGGTACGTCCCTTCCGAACATCAAAACATCGTATTTGGTTACTATTCGACTGACGTCATCAATTTTATCTTTTGGGAGCGAAAGGAGTGATGCCTTTAACAGGTCCTGACGCCAAGTCGAACTTAACGCATCGGCGAGGATCTTTCCGATCACGATCGAATCGGCCTGCGTCCATGAGCGTGGTTTGTATTGAAGAATTTTGAATTCGATCGGTAAGGTCGAATCGTCCAAACTTGCAACATAGGCGTTCACGCCTGCCGCGTAATTCTCTAGTGCGGACCTTAGTTCGGGTGTAAGAAATTTGACGCTTTCCTCTGCGATGCCGGCAAATCCGAAACGACGCCAACGCTTGTCTTCCTCCAATGCCGCCTTTCCGAAGATCTCCGCCGTTTCGCCCCTTGCGACTCTTCTCATCAAGTCCATCTGCCAAAGACGATCGCTTGCCGTCACGTACCCTTGGACGAAATAAAGGTCTGCGTCATTCGCCGCCGTTATGTAGGGTATCGACCGCGCATCTCGTTTGACCATCACCGGGCCTTTTACACCAGCAACTTGAACAACGCTTTGTGCTTGAACGAAATAGGGGCTGAGCCCTAGAACTGTACTGAAAACAAACAGAATTACCGACTGACGAAACATATCTCAACGTCGCTCCATTTCGAAAAGTGCTGAAAGTGATGGCTACCTTGCGTCTTACGCGCTTAGGCACGGTCTTCGCAGTTTGGGATCGCAACCGAAGTGTAATCCATTGGGAAACGAATATCGAGCAAAGGGGAACGATATGAGAAGAAGAGTTTCATTTTTCGCGATCTTCTTGACGGTCATGCTTGCCATTTTTCCTGGTGGAACCCTGATCAGGGCACAGAGCTGCAAGGGACATGGTCGAAGACGAGGGAGAAACTGGAATGGCGTGTTTTGGAAAGGAAA